>JAFGOJ010000157.1 GCA_016926575.1 Anaerolineae bacterium
GCCAACGATCACATCGACTTGAGCCTCGAAGAGGGCCAGATTATGGCCTTGCTGGGAGAAAACGGCGCAGGCAAGTCGACTCTCATGAACATCCTCTATGGCCTATACACCCCAGACGAAGGCGACATTTTCATCCGGGGCGAACGGGTCGACATCCAGGACCCCAACGACGCCATCGCCCGTGGGGTCGGCATGGTCCACCAGCACTTCATGCTCGTCCCGGTGCTCACGGTGACCGAGAACGTCATGCTGGGCGTCGAATCGATCAAGAACGGCATCTTTTTGGACCGCGCGAAAGCGGCGCGGCGCATCCACGAGATTTCGGAGCAGTACAACCTCGACGTCGACCCTCATGCAACCATTCAATCGCTGCCGGTCGGCGTGCAGCAACGGGTGGAGATCATCAAGCTGCTATATCGCAAGGCCGACATTCTGATCCTGGACGAACCGACCGCGGTTCTCACCCCCCAGGAAGTGGATGAACTTTTCAAGATCATCAGGTCCCTGATCAACCAGGGAAAATCTCTCATCTTCATCACTCACAAGTTGAAAGAGGTGATGGCCATTGCGGACAAGATCGCCGTCTTGCGCAACGGGCGCGTGGTGGGCACGACCACGCCCGCCGAGACGAACGAGCAACACCTGGCAGCGATGATGGTGGGGCGAGACGTGCTGCTGCAAGTGGAAAAGACGGACGCTCGGCCCGGAGAGACGGTGCTGGACGTGGAGAACCTGGTCGTGGAAGATGACCTGCACAATCAAGCGGTGCGGGGAATCTCCTTTCAGGTGCGGGCCGGCGAGGTCGTGGGGGTGGCCGGCGTGCAGGGGAACGGGCAGACGGAACTGGTGCAAGCGCTGACCGGCCTGCGGCATGCCGCAGCGGGCCGCGTGCGCATCCTAGGCCACAACACGACCCACGCGTCGCCGCGCAAGATTCTCGAAACGGGCGTGGCGCACGTGCCGGAGGACCGGCAGAAGGACGGGCTGGTTCTGGAGTTCCCCATCTCCGACAATATGGTGCTCAACACCTACTACCGCCCCCCGTTTTCTCGCAGCGGTCTGGTGCTGCAAGAGGACGCCATCCTCTCGGCGGCGGAGCAGCGGACGCGCGAGTTCGACGTGCGCACCCCCAGCGTGATGACGCCCGTGGGCAGCCTGTCCGGCGGCAACCAGCAGAAAGTCATCGTCGCGCGCGAGTTCTCCCGGCCCATCAAGCTACTCATCGCCTCCCAACCCACGCGCGGGCTGGACGTCGGTTCCATCGAGTACATCCATCGCAGCATCATCAAGAAGCGCGACGAAGGGTGCGCCGTGCTGGTGGTCTCATCCGAATTGGACGAGGTGATGAGCCTCTCCGACCGAATTATCGTGATGTACGAAGGAGCCATCGTGGACATCCTGCCCGCAGACCAGGCGACAAAAGAACAGATCGGTCTGTTGATGTGCGGATGGGAGGAGGCGGAGCGTGAAGGCATCGTCAGGTAAGCTAAAGATCGGCCTGGTCACCGACGTAGGGCGCATAGATGATGGGACGTTCAACCAGTACGCCTACGAAGGGCTGATGCTGGCCAAAGAAGAGCATGGCTTCGAGGTCGAGACCTTCGAGACCGACTCCCTGGCCCAGTACGAATCCAACGTCCAGAAAGCGATCGAGCAGGGGTGCGCCTTCGTGATCGCCACCGGTTCCGCCAAGGGCCCGGCGGTCGAGCGGTTGGCCAAACGATACGAGTCGGTGCACTTCATCATCATCGACCACGAACCGCTGCCCGACAGCTCAAACGTGACCGGGTTGGTTTTTGCCGAAGATCAGGCCGGATTCCTGGCGGGTGCGTTGGCCGGGCTGGTCACTGAAAAGGAAGCGGTCGGGTTCGTCTGTGGGGTCGAAGTGCCACCGGTGCTCAAGTTCCGCATGGGGTTCGAACACGGCCTGGCCTACACGAACCGGCGGGCGAACATGTTGGTTGAGAAGACCGAATCCTTCTCCGACGAAGCCGTGGGTGCTGCCGCCGGTCGCCGACTGGTCGAGCAGGGAGCCGACGTCGTCTTCGCCGCTGCCGGCGCGTGCGGTGAGGCCGCGCTCAGAACCGCCGCCGAGGCCGGGACCTGGGTCATCGGCGTCGACCAGGACGCGTGGGTCACGACGTTCGAGAACGGAACTGCTCCGGGCGCGGACCGCCTGCTGACCAGCGCGATCAAGCGGATCGATCAGGCTGTGGCGACCGCCGTCGGCGAGGCTGTGGAAGGGAAACTGCGCGGCGGGGTACGCCGCTTCGACCTGTCGAACGATGGGGTGGGACTGGCCCCGTACCACTTGACCGACGCCGTCGTTCCGTCCGAGGTAAAGGGCAAGATTCTCGAAGTGAGCCATGGCTTGCGCGACGGCACGATTCACACGCAGGTTGGCGCTCAGGGCGAGGATTTGCAGCGCGTGTTCTTCGCCCGCCTCAGGGAGTTCAACTGGCAGAGCGCGTTGATGACGTTCCTGGCCATCTTCACGGCGCTCATCATCGGCGGCATCTTCATCGCCGCGTTCGACCCCGAGATCTGGGAGGCGTTCGGCGATGGTCTCTTCGTCGGCCTGGGCGCGTCTGTGCGCAGCATCTTCGACGCCTACGCGGCGCTTTTCCGGGGCGCTTTTGGCAGCCCGGCACAAATCGTCGAAGGCATCGGCATCTATTTCCGCACCGGCGAGACGCGGGAACTGATCAGTGGCATCCGCCCGCTGACGGAGAGCCTGCGCATCGCCACGCCGTACATCTTCGTGGGACTGGCGGTAGCGTTGGGCTTCCAGTGCGGCCTGTTCAACATCGGCGCGGAGGGGCAGTATTTCGTCGGCGGTCTGGCCTCCGTCTTCGTCGGCTACAGCATCCAGGGGCTGCCCTGGTTCATCCACCTGCCGCTGTCCATCATCGCCGGGATGGTGGGCGGGGCGCTGTGGGCGTCGATTGCCGGGTACCTGCGCGCCAAAGGCCGCGGCCACGAGGTGATCAACACGATCATGCTCAACTACATCGCCTACCGCCTGGCGGATTACTTGCTGCAAGTCGACGGGCCGATGGCCCGTCCAGGCGCGGGGCGGCCGGTCAGTCCGGAGATCCAACCCAGCGCCTACCTGCCCCAACTGCTTCCCAACGACATCTCCGTGCGCATCAACGCGGGGCTGTTTCTGGCACTGGCCATGGTCGGCCTGGTGTATTGGATCCTGTTCAAGACGACCATCGGGTTCGAAATCCGTTCGGTGGGATCCAACCCGAACGCGGCAAAGACCGCCGGAATCAGCGTGGCGAAGAACATCGTGCTGGCGATGGCTATGAGCGGGTCGCTGGCCGGGCTGGCTGGCGTGCACGACATTCTGGGCGTACTTCACTTTATGCCGAACGCCTTCGGCGCCGGATACGGTTTCGACTCGATTGCCCTGGCGCTGCTGGGAAAGAGCCGCCCGGTGGGGGTGATGCTGGCAGCGTTCCTCTTCGGGATGCTGCGGGCAGGCGCGCAGAAGATGCAAGGCCCCCCGACGTTCGTCCCAATCGACATCATCTCCATCCTGCAGGCGCTGATCATCATCTTCATCGCCGCGCCGGAGGTGATCCGGTTCATTTACCACATCCGCGCGCCGAAGGAAACGGCCAAGGCCGTCTTCACACGCGGTTGGGGCAAACTGTAGAGGAGGGCGGGGAACGATGAGTGCGAATTTCGTAGAACGTTGGTTTAGCCAAGTCAGTGAACGCACCGGCGTCGCGCCGCGCAGAGCCGCCATCTACGGCCTCGTCTTCCTGGGCGTGAGCCTGCTGATCTTCGCCCTGTTCGCTACGTCTTCCCAGGCCGGGCAGGTGACGACGTTTGTCCTCAACCCGAGTGGGGAAACCGAGGCATTCCCCGTGCCCAGCCTGGCGTTTCCGACGTCGGCGGCGCTGTACCTGTTCGTCCTGGTATGCGCGTTCGTCGGCGGGTGGCAGTTGGCGCGGGGATTCAAGCGGATCAATCTGGTACTGGGCGGCATCCTGGCGCTGTTCGTGCTGGCCTTCCTGGCCTGGGCAGCGCGGGACAACTCGCTCAACCTGACCGGCCTGTTGGGCAGCGCACTGCTGCGTGCAGTGCCCATCGCCCTGGCGGGGCTCTCGGGCGTGCTGTGCGAGCGCAGCGGCGTGGTCAACATCGCCATCGAAGGCATCATGCTCACCGGAGCGTTCTTCTCCGCTCTGATGGGCAGCCTGGCGGCCAATATCTGGGGCTGGTCGCTCTGGCCCAGCCTGGTCTTCGGTCTAGCGGGTGGTCTACTGGCGGGCGCGCTACTGGGGCTGCTCCTGGCGGTGCTGTCCGTGCGGTTCAAAATCGACCAGATCATCGCGGGCACGGCCATCAACATCCTGTCGATGGGCATCACCAGTTTTCTCAGCGCGCGCATCCTGACCGAGTTCCAGCGCCTCAACAACCCGGGCATCTTCCCACGTTTCTCGGTGCCGGGGCTGGCGAGCATCCCAATCATCGGCCCGATCTTCTTCGAGCAGAACTTGCTGGTCTACGCGCTGTTCGTGCTGCTGTTCGTCATTCACATCATGCTGTTCTACACGCGCTGGGGGCTGCGGACGCGAGCGGTGGGCGAGCATCCGCGCGCGGCCGACACGCTGGGCATCGACGTCTACAAAAACCGCTACATCAACGTGATGCTGGGCGGAATGATGGCCGGGCTGGGCGGGGCGTTCCTGATCCTGGGGTCGGTTGGCCGTTTCGACGAGATGATGACGGCGGGGAAGGGCTTCATCGGCTTGGCGGCGATGGTCTTCGGCAAGTGGATGCCCTTCGGCACATTCGGTGCGGCGCTCATCTTCGGCTTCGCCGACGCGTTGCAGACCAAGCTCGCCATTCTGGAAGTGCCGATTCCGTCTCAGTTCCTGCTGATGGCCCCCTACATCGTGACGATGGTCATCCTGGCCGGCGTAGTGGGCGAGGCCAAGCCGCCTGCTGCAGACGGGCAGCCGTACGAGAAGCAGTGAGAAACGAGAGGCAGGAAGCAGTCGCCACGACCCCTTCGGGGCCATCACAAAGGGCAGAAAATGCCCACCCTCCCGCAGGTTTGGAACCTGCGGGAGGGTGAA
>JAFGOJ010000158.1 GCA_016926575.1 Anaerolineae bacterium
AACAGCCCATCCGATTTCGACTTGCGCAGAATGCCTTCCCGGGGCATAATGGGGCAAATGCATCGAGAGGAACACGACGGCATCGTCACATATCGATTTTCAGGGCTCGAACGGGCGGGAGTAACACACGCAGCTCTCACGCGCCTGGGCGGCGTCAGCCAGGGCCACTTCGCCACGCTCAACATGGGCCACTCTGTGGGCGATGACCTGGCCGCAGTGGGCGAAAACCACCGCCGCGTCTTCGCCGCTTTCGGGCTGCGGCGCGAACAGGCCGTCAGTCCCTACCAGATTCACAGCGCGAACGTCCGCCTCGTTGGCGCAGAGCACGTTGGCTCCGTCCAACCGGACACCGACGGCCTGTTGACGACCACTCCGGGTGTGGCGATCCTCTTCCGTTTCGCCGACTGCGCGCCGGTGCTGCTCTTCGATCCCGTCCACCGCGCGGTGGGTCTGGTGCACGCCGGATGGCGCGGCGCTGCGAACGGGGTGGTGGCCGCGGCTGTGGCGGCGTTCGCCCGGCACGCCGGCAGCCGCCCCGCCGACCTGTGGGCCGGGGTCGGCCCGGCCATCGGCCCCTGCTGCTACGAGGTCGGCCCGGAGGTGGCCGAAGCGGTCACCCGCGCCTGCCCTGTGGGCAGCGACGTGCTGCGCCGGCAGAACGGCACGCTCCACCTCGACCTGCCGGGAGCTGTGCGCGCTCAACTGGTCGCTGCCGGGGTGGGGCAAGTGGAGCTGTCGGGGATATGCACGGCCTGCCGCACCGACGAGTGGTTTTCTCATCGCGCCGAAAAGGGGCGCACCGGGCGGTTCGGCATGCTGGTGATGTTGGACGAGGGAGCTTAACCCATGGACTACGCAGAGCAGGTCCGGCACAACGTAGACGTCGTGGGCGCGCGCATCGCCGAGGCCGCCGCGCGCGCGGGGCGTGACCCCGCCGGCGTGACCCTCGTGGCGATTAGCAAGACCTTCCCCCCGTCTGCAGTCCTGGCGGGCTACCGGGCCGGACTGCGCCACTTCGGCGAGAATCGCCCCGAAGAGGGAGCCGAGAAGGTGCCCCAGGTGAACGCGCTGGTCGATGGCCTGCGCCCCACCTGGCACATGGTCGGGCACGTGCAGAGCCGTAAAGCAGACCTCACGGTGGCCCATTTCGACGTGGTGCATTCGGTCGACCGGCTGAAGGTCGCGCGCCGCCTGAGTCACTTTGCGGCCGAGGCTGGGCGCGAGTTGCCCGTCCTCCTTGAATGCAACGTCAGCGGGGAGCAGGGCAAGTACGGCTTCCCCGTCGACCGCTGGCAGGCCGACCCCGCGCAGCGGGAGGCCTTCTTTGCTGCCTGCGCAGAGATTTTGGCGCTGCCGGCATTGCAGGTGTCTGGGGTGATGACGGTAGCGCCCTGGGTGGACGACGCGGCCGTGGTGCGTGCCACGTTCGCCGGCCTGCGCGCCCTGCGCGACGCGCTGCGGGAACGCTTCCCCGCTCAACCCTGGCCCGCGCTGTCGATGGGGATGACGGACGACTTCGAGATCGCGGTGGAGGAAGGGGCCACGATGGTGCGCATCGGGCGCGCCCTCTTCGGCCCACGCCCCACCGTATAAGGTCCCAGAGTGCTTGTGGAGTGACGGATGAGTAGGGTTCTAGGGGTGCTGAATCATAAAGGTGGCACGGGCAAGACGACCACGGTGCTGAACCTGGGAGCCGGGCTGGCCATGCGCGGGAAGCGCGTCTTGTGCATCGATTTGGACGCCCAGGGCGCGCTGGCGACGTGCCTGGGCGTTGACTACACGTATTCCCTGACCCATCTTCTGCTCAAACAGGTGCGCCCGCAGACGTGCATCGTCCACGCGCGCGAAAACCTGGACCTGATTCCCAGCGACCGCAGCCTGCTCGAAGCGGAGGGAGACCTCTGGCGCAGCGAGGACAACTGGCAAGCCCGCCGCCGGCTGCTCGAACGGATGGATGGAATGGAGGCGAATTACGACTACGTCCTGCTCGATTTTTCCCCCTCCGTCAGCCTGGTGGGCGAAAGCGGCTTGATGTTCGTCCAGCAGTTGATCGTGCCCGTCGAGATGACCTACATGGCCCTGGTGGGGACGCGGCAAGTCATCCGCACCTTGCGCACCACCGGCCAGCTTCCCGGTTATAACGTGCCCATCTATTTGATCGTCCCCACGTTCTACCGCCGCCGCCAGCGAAAAGACCGCGAAGTGATGGACGTGTTGACGAAGTATTTCTCGGACAAACTGGCGGACCCCATCCGTGCGGACGTGCGGGTGGCTGAAGCGCCTAGCTACGGCAAGAGCATCTTTGAATACGCCCCCCGTTGCGCTGGCGCGAAGGACTATATGCGCCTGGTAGAAAGGGTTCTTAGTGATGGCTGACGAGACAAAGCGAGACTTCGAGACCTTGGGCCGCGACCCGTTTGCCGATCTGGGGTTGGGCCCTGAACCGGAAGAAGACGAGGAGTTGGACGACGCACCGCGGGTGGTGAGCGAGGCCGGCTTCGAGACGTTGGGCCGCGACCCGTTCGCCGACCTGGATTGGCAGACCGGCGAGGTACGGCCCCTGGCCGTCGCGGCGGTCGAAGAGACGCAGGTCGGCCTGCCCGCCTACGGGAAGGAAGAGCCGATGCCCGGGCCGGTCGCCGTGATCGAACCGCCTGCGCCGTCGGCGACCTATGACTTCGACATCGAGCCGGAGGCCAACGCCCTCTACGCGCGCCGGCCCGAGGTGCTGGGGCAGCTCAGGGGGTGCGGTGTGTGGCTTCAATACTCCGGCAACATCGACTGGGCCATCGAAATGGCGAACGCCATCGGCGCGACGCACATCTTCTACAAAACCGCCCATCGCGGAATGTTCTTCGTCGAGGGCGCGCCCCGCGTCTACGACCGCATTCGCCGGGCGGGTTTGATCCCCTTCGCCTGGCTCGTCACTCACGGCGACAACCCCCTGGCCGAAGCCCGGGCCGCGGTCAAATCGGCTAAGGTCGGCTACGAAGGCATCGTCTTCCACGTCGAAGATGCCATTCGCGGCAAGAGCGTCGGCGTGGCGACGTTGGGACGGCAGGTCGTTGCCGCCGGAATCGACCCGCACATGCTCTACTACACCTCCTACCCTAACATTTGGCAGAATCTAGATATCCCATATCAAGAAATGAACGCCTTCTGCCGCGGCGGATTCATGCCCCTCTGTTTCCCCTTCTTCGAGCGGACCCCGCGCACGGTGATCGGCAAGTGGGCCTACGGTGAGCACGCCCGCTGGGCCGAGGAGTGGGGGAATATGCCCCCGCTCTATCCCGTCGTGGCCGCCTACAAGGACCGGGACGCCACGCGCCAGTTGACGGCGCAGGAGTTTCTGGAGTGGGCCCAGGTGCTGGCGGCGCATCGGCCGGCGTTCTTCAGCGTCTACCGTGCCGAGACCACCCACGGTGAGGTGTGGCCGGTGCTCGCCGCGCTGTCTGAAGGGCCGCCGGAACCGGTGCCGTCCGCGCCGTCCGTGCCGGAACCCGAACCCGAACCGGCACTCGAGCCCTCCCTGTCGTTGACCCAACCGATGGTTCTGGACGACGTGTTGCTTTCGGAGACCCAGGCAGTGCCGTCGGTTCAGGCGGTGCGCGAACCGCGCCCGGCTGTCCCGCAGCCTGCCCCCAAACCCAGGCCCGCACCGCGCTCGACGAAGGAATCCGCCCCGGCCGAACACGCCGGCGTCTACCACGACGTGACGGTGAACGATACGGTCTGGAGCCTGTGCAAGCAGTATGCGATCAGTCGTGCCCAGTTCTGGGACTGGAACGGCTATTTGTGGGACGAAACGGGCAAGCCGCGGGACATTCTCTACCTGCAAGAAGGCTGGCGAGTGCGCGTCGGGTGAGCGAGGAGCGCGGCGGGCAGCGTGTTGTGCGGGCGGCCACGCAAGTGGTCGTCCTTTTTGTCATCAGCCGGGGATTGGGGCTGGCGCGCGAGATGATCGTCGGCGCGGCCTTCGGCACGCTGACCGACTATGACGCCTACCTGGCCGCGGCGCGCGTTCCCGACGTCCTCTTCACGCTGATCGCCGGCGGCGCGCTGGGATCGGCCTTCATCCCCACCTTTGCCGGCTACTTTGCCCGCGACGATGCCGCTGGCGGCTGGCGGCTGGCCAGCGCGGTCGTCAACCTGCTCGTGGTCGCCTTGACCGCGGCAGCGGTTGCCGCGTGGGTCGCGGCTCCTCTCGTCGTCGCTACGCTCCTGGCTCCCGGTTGGCCCGCCGACCAGCAGGCCTTGACCGTCGCGCTGATGCGCATGATGCTGCTCGCCCCGATCCTCTTTGGCGTCAGCGGGGTGGTGATGGGCATCCTCAACGCGCGCCAGCATTTCGTTCTGCCTGCGCTGGCGCCCAGTTTCCTGAACCTCTCCCTCATCGGCGCAACTTGGGTATTGGCCCCCCGCATGGGCGTGCGCGCCCTCGCGGTGGGGTACGTCGTCGGCGCGGTGCTCCACCTCTCGGTTCAACTGCCCGGCCTGCGCTGGGTCAAGGCGCGCTACGTTCCGGTGCTGACTCTGCGCGATCCGGGGGTGCGACAGGTGCTGTGGTTGATGTCGCCGCGCGTGTTGGGCCTGGCTGCGGTGCAGGTCAATTTTCTGGTCAACACCAACCTGGCGTCCTGGCTGGGGCCGGGGGCCGTGTCGGCGCTGAATTACGCCTGGCTGTTGATGCTGCTGCCGCAGGGGGTCTTCGCCCAGGCGGTGGCGACGGCGACGTTCCCCACCTTTGCCGAGCAGGCGGCGCGCGGCGAGCGCGACGCCATGCGGCAGACGCTGGCCACGACGCTGCGTGTGGTCTTTTTCCTGATCGTTCCGGCGGCGGTTGGGTTGGTCGTGCTCGGCCGGCCGGTGGTGGCGCTCCTCTTCGAGCGCGGCGCCTTCGAGTCCAGCTCGACCGACGCCGTGGTCTGGGCGCTGGCGTTTTACGCGCTCGGACTGGCGGGCCACGCGGGGGTGGAGATCGTGGCGCGGGCCTTCTACGCGCTTCACGACACGTGGACCCCGGCGGGGGTGGGCCTGGCGGCGATGGCGGTGAATGTGGTGTTGAGCCTGGCGTTGCGCGCGCTCTTCGGCTGGGTGGGCCTGCCACCTCACGCCGGGCTGGCGCTGGCCAATTCGATCGCGGTTCTGATCGAGGTGGTCTGGCTGGTGGCGCTCGTACGCTCCCGCCTGGATGGATTGGAGGGGCGGGCGATGGCGCGCTCGTTGGGACGTACGGGCCTGGCGAGTGTGGCGATGGGGGGCGCGCTGGTGGTGTGGCGTGCTGTGACCGGCGACGCGCCGGACCTGCTTGTGGGCGGGATGGGCATCGCCCTGGGCGCTGGCGTCTACCTGGGGGTAGCTGCGGCGCTCGGCGCGGAGGAACTGCGCGCTGCCTGCCGGTTGATCCTGCGCCGCCGGTGATCCCCTAGCGGCGCTGCCGCCAGGACGTCGCCTGCACCACGAAGAACAGCCCCGTCGATCCCATCAAGACCCCCAACGGAAAGCCTGCCCCCTGGTGTGCGGTGGATGGGGGAGTGCTGCCGCCCGCGTGTGTGGGGAAGTGCGTCAGTCCGGGCGGCGTCTTGGTCTGCCCGGGCGGCACGCTCGTCGGTGTCGATAACGGGCAGGTCGGCCGGCGTGTCTATCGCGAAGGCCAGGTCCTTATCCTCCATTTTGGGCTGCCACTCTGAGGCGATTTCGTCGAGCAGGTCAGGCAGCGCGAGCGACGCACGCTGAAGCCCCAAGCGCCCTTGCGCCTCCATCGCAGAGAAGTCCAGCAATTCCTGAATCATCATCACCAGATTGTCGGTGTGGCGGTCGATGATGGTGAGGAAGTTGCGCTGCTGTTCGTTGAGGATGCCGGCGGTGCTGTTGTACAGGAGGGAGCAGTCGCCACGGCCCTGCGGGCCATCACAAAGGGCAGAAAATTACCGCTGTATTTAAGACGTCATTCCCGCGCAAGCGGGAATCC
>JAFGOJ010000159.1 GCA_016926575.1 Anaerolineae bacterium
GCGGCCCGGCCACCACAAAGGGCAGAAAATGCCCACCCTCCCGCCGGGTCCGTGACCCGGCGGGAGCAAGAGGGGCCGCCTGAGGCGCTAACCCAGGCCCATTTGCGGAAGGGGTCCGGGGAAACCACAGGTTTCCCCGGCGGGGTGCAGGGGCGGAGCCCCTGCAAAGTCCTGGTAACCGACGGTCGGCGGGTTTGAAACCCGCCCTACAGACTCGGGTCATCGCGAGCCGCCGCAGACGGCGAAGCGATCCCCCAGCAGCGTCTTGGGGATTGCTTCGGGCGCTCCGCGCCCTCGCAATGACGTGTCGGTGGTGTGTTCCGCCCGGTCTCCTGACCGGGCGGAACAAGAGGGCCGTAGGCTTATTTTCGGAGCAGATGCGATTGCCCCGTCCCCACTTGACGTTCTTCCCGCCGATGGTATCATAGCAACGGAGGTGACGATGCGCGCGCGATCTTGGGCTGTGGCGGTACTCGTCGTCCTGCTGCTGTCGGCGGCCGGGGCGCTGGGCGTCTTCCTGTTCCGCGGAGACGAAGCAGCCCCCGCACCGTCCGTAGCCCCCTCCGCCGAATCCACAGCGCCGCCGGTCGCCGCGGTCACGCCGAGCGCCATCCCGCTGCCCACCCTCACGCCCACCCCCGCGCCGTACCTCTACACGGTCCAGGATGGCGACACGATGTTCGGCATCGCCCTCGCCTACGGCCTGACGCTGGACGAACTGGTGGACGCCAACGGCCTGGCCGACCCCAGCCTGATTCGCCCCGGCGACATGCTGGTCATTCCCGGCCTGACCGCTGTGCCGTCCGAGCAGCCGGTCGAACCGACGGTGCCCCTGCCCACGGCGGTGCCGCGCCCGGTGCTGCCCACTGCCACCCCTGCCGGCCCGCCGCAGATTGAAATCTCTGGCGTACTGGGGGCAGGCAATCTGGCCGAAGAGGTCGTTTTGATCCGCAACCTGGGCGGCGCGGGCTCGCTGGAGGGATGGACGCTATCGGACGCCACGGGCACGCGCTTCGTCTTCCCGCGCGTCGTGCTCTTCCCCAACGCCGAACTGCGCGTCTATTCTGCTGCGGGCCAGCCCACGCCGCTGCGTCTCTACTGGGGGCGCGCCGAAGCAGCCTGGACCTCGGGCGGGCTGGTCGCCCTGCGGGACCAGGCGGGCGAGACGGCCGATACGTTCATCGTGCCCTAGTTTCGCTGCGCCAGCGGCAGGTAGAGCCACGCCGACGGCGGCCGGTATTCGTAGGCTCCCATATCGCAGACGGCGCTCCCGTCTCCGTCCCCATCCACCGGGCGCGGGTTGCCTGTGACGTCGACCGGCGGGCAGGCTGCCTCGTCTGCGGCGTCGATAGCGGGACTGCCTGCGCCCAGCCGCATCCCATACGCCGCTCCCGCCAGCGGCCCCACCAGTTGCGGGTCGGCCAGCAGGTTGTGGTCGCTGGGATAGGGCGGGTCGACCCACGGCGCGTCGGTGTTCTTCACGCTGTATGCCAGGCTGTAATCGCCCTCGAACGTCAGGTCGCCGCATCCCTCCTGGTAGAAGAGGAAGGTAACGTCCTGCGGGTCGAAATAGTCGCGGTCACCGTGGAAGAGGTTGTTGCGCCCGGTGAGCGTCTCCGCGCCGGTACAATCCCCTTCGAATCGCGGCCCGGCCCCGACCAGCCCATCGCCCTGTCCGTAGACGGTCGTGTTGACGATGGATGCGCTCTCTCCGCCGGTATAGGCGAACTCGATGGTGTTCCCCATCGCCCGGCAGTGGTCGATGGCCGCGTCGCTGTAGGTGAAGGGCTGGCCGATGAAGAAAGCGCAGTTGCCCACCAGCACGCTGTTGAGCACCTGGGCTGCACCGGCGACTTTGACCTGGTTGCCGGCGTTCCCCTCGGCGTGGACGCGGTCGAGGGTGAGCGTGCCGCCCAGTTCGTGGTACAGCAGGTCGAGCCCGTCGGAGGCGTTGTGGAGGAAGGCTGAGTCTTCGATGATCCAATCGCCACCGGTGGTGGCGACGCCGACGCCGTCACCGTAGCCGCCGGCGGGCTGGGCCCAGCAGCCGGTCGGCTCGCCGCCGGGGTAGGTTTCGGCGCAGCCGTTCCACTCGACCACCCAGCGGCGGAAGGTGAGCGTGCCGCTGTTCGAGCTATCTGCGCCGATGTCGCCCTCCCACCCGACCCAGCCGTTGGCGGCCAGGCGCACGTCCTCCACGGTCCAGTCGGTGAGCCGTCCGGCGCGGATGCCCGCCACGGCCAGGCCGTGGACGTTCAGGTGGCGCAGGGTGGCGTTGGCCGAGTCTTCGGCGTAGAGGCCGTCGGCGGCCCAGGGGCCGTAGGGGAAGGCGTCGCGCTCGCAGGTCAGAGCGGATCCGCCGAATCCGTGGACGTGGTCTTCGACGCAGGGGGAGTGATCGGTGATCTCGAAGCAGGCGACTTCGACGTTGCTCGAACCGGTCAGGTTGAGGACCATCGCGGCGCGCTCAGTGCCCCACAGTTCAGGCGGGTTGGGGCAGCCGGCGTCCCAACCGGCGCCCAGAATGCGGGTGGGGTGGGCGGGGTCGGGGCCGCTGGGGATAGGGGGCACGTAGCAGTCCCAGGGGTAGTCGGTCTCACAGGCGTCGGCACCGGGCGCGCCATAGCCCATCATGTACGATCCGGCGGCTACGATCAGCGTGTCGCCACCGGCGATCAGGGGAATGCCTTCCGGTGGCAGGGCACGGAAAGGGTGGTCCCAGGCGCAGTCCTGGGCGGTGCCGCTGCCGGGGTAGGGGGCGTCGGCGAGGCCGGTGCATTGTTGGGGGGATCCGCCATCGGGGCGGACGTAGAACGTGAGCGCCTCGGCGGTGGCGGGACGGGTGGGCAGGTCGGGGGGAGAGGCAGGTTCTTCGTCTGCGGATGGGGCGGCCGGGCTGCACGCGTTCAACGTCAGGGTTAACGTCAAGGTGGAGATAAGAAGAATGCAACCTCGTGATATGGTCATCTTCATCCTCCTTTTGATTTGTTTCGAACATAGAGCTCGTTCCTGTGGTGGTAGGCGTGCGATTCGATCACGCGCCTACCACCGGCAGACAATGTGCTTCCGCCGGGTCACGGACCCGGCGGTGGGGCGGGCGTCACGCTGGAAGCAAGACCTACAGTTTGGTGTTGGGTGAGAAGTGCTGTGTGGGCCGTTGGCGCTATGGCAGGCCGGCGAGGGCGGCGAGTGCTTTTTCGCGCTCTGTTTCTACGCCGAGTTCTTCGAAAATTTGCGCGGCGTGTTGGAGGTGGGAGCGTGCGGTATGTGGTTCATCGCACGTGAGGGTAAGGCCCAGCTCGTAGTGGCTGCGGCCCAATTCCAGTTTGTTTCCCAGGTGCAGGAGGGTTTCGAGGCTCTCTTCGAGATGTTGGCGGGCTTCTCCCTGTTGTGCGGCGAGGCGATAGATCTGACCCAGCACGCGGTGGGCGACGCCTTCGTATTCCCGGTTGCCGATCTCCTCAGCCAGGTACAATGCATCCTGACAGTGCGACAGCGCTTCATCGATGTGGCCCATCTCCAGGTTGACGCTGGCGAGGAGCTTGTTGACGTCGAAGGTCGCTTCCCGGTTGCCGATCTGCGTGTACATCTGTACGGCGTGTTCGAGATAGTAGAGTGCCTGGCTGTGGTCGCCGAGGCTGTGGTGGACTTCTCCGAGGTTGTTATAGACGTCGGCAATGCCTTGGGCGTCGCCAATTTCCCTTCTGATGGTCAGGCTGTGTTCGTAGTACGATATTGCTTGCTCGCAATCCCCCAGAGTGTAATATAGAACACCCAGGTTGCTGAGGGTCATCGCTATACCGTAGGTGTTGCCGATTTTCTGGTGGATTTTGAGGCTTTCCTGCAGGTATCGAGCGGTCAGGTCGTAGTTGCTTTGGCTCCAATAAACGACTGCCAAGTTGTTGTAGGAACGACTCATGCCGTACAGGTCGCCGATTTCTTCACGTGTGGTGATAGACTCCTGGAAACGGGCCACGGCTTCGTCGTAATCGCCTTTGCGCAGGAGGACCGTTCCCATGGTGTGGTGTAGCTCGGAGCGGACCTTCTGGCTTGGCTCGTCGTAGGGCAGCGTGTGACTGAGTTGCAGTCCTTTCGTACAGAGATGGAGGGCGTGGTCGAGGTCCCCTTTCTGCGCGGCCAGCCATCCCATGGCATCCAGAACGCGGGCCATTTCAGGGCTACTTTCGTTATGGACGAGAGTAGCCTGGGCGGCGGCCAGGTAATAGGTGGCTTCTTCGTATTGACCCTGGAGTTCCCAGACCTTGGCGATCTTGCGCTGTACGTCTGCCTGGTGGGTGACGGCGGGCGGATGGTGGGTCAGGGCGGCCTGGTAGCTCTCGAATGCTTTCTGGTACTGCCCGGTCAACCGGTAGACGTCGCCCATCGATTCGTAGACCAGGTACGTGTCTGGCGCACCGAGTTCCAGGGAGAGCGCGCGGCTGTAGTGGGCGATGGCGGCCTCGTTGGCGTATTTTTCCCGCGCATCGTGTCCGGCCCGAACCAGGTAGACCCAGCTTTTTTCCTTATCGCCGCTCTGGTAGTAGTGGTGGGCCAGCAATTCGTAATACTCGGCCAGGCTGCCGGCATACGTCTGTTCGAGGTAGCCGGCCACGCGGTGGTGCAGGCCGCGCCGGTGGGCGTACAGCAGGCTTTCGTAGGCTACTTCTTGGGTGGTGACGTGTTTGAAGATGTACTCCCACTCCGGCGCTGGCCGGTCCAGCGGCGTCAGGTCCAGGGTGCTCAGCCGTTCCAGGTTGGTGTGCAGCCGGTCTTCTGCGATGTCTGTGGGGTATGAACCGAACAACGTGCGGTACCTGAACGTCCGCCCGATGACCGAGGCCACCTTGACCGTCAGTTTGCTGCTTTCGTCCAACCGGTCGATACGACTCATCACCAGCGTCTGGATGCTGTCGGGGACCTCTACTTGCGACAGGTCGCCCACGAGGGCGTATCCACCCCCCTCAGGCTGCGGGACGAGGTAGCCCCGGTCGATCAGCGAGTTGATGACCTCTTCGATGAAGAAGGGGTTGATGCGTTCTTCTCCGCGCAGGGCCAGAGCGCGCAGTGGGTCGGGCAGTTCGGCCATGCCCAGTTTGTACCGGATCAACCGGATGGCATCTTCGGCCGGCAGGTCGGCCAATGCAATCTCGTGATGGTACGGATACAGTTTCCACTCCGCGAGTTCGACGGTCGGGCGGTGGAGGGCCACCAGCAGGATGCGGCTGCCCGCGATGTTGCGCGCGACGTGGTTCAGCATCTCCAACGAGATCGTATCGATCCAGTGGATGTCTTCGAAAACGATCAAGAACAGAGCCGTCTGCTGAGCCTGGTGGCGCAGCAGCGTCAGGGTGATGTCGAACGTGCGCTGCTTCCGCAGTTGGGCATCCAGCGCCGTGGTCAGCTCGTTGTCCGGCACCGGCAGGCCCACCAACTGACCCACCAGCGGCACCCAGGTGCTCAGCGCGGGGTCGGCGCTGGTCATTTTCTGTTCGATGCGGGCGATCCGTTCTTCGACAGTCTCTTGTTCGCTCTGCTTTAGCCCGAAGAAAGCGTTGAAGAAATCGATCCAGGGCAGGTAGGGCGATTGGGACCCGTAGGAGAGGCAGTTGCCGCCGATGCCGACCATGGGCTTCTCGCGCGCCAGGGCGATCACTTCTTCCAGCAGGCGGCTCTTTCCCACGCCGGCCTCGCCGGTGATGACCAGGAGTTGTCCGCGGCCCGCGGCGGCCGCGTCGATGATTTCC
>JAFGOJ010000160.1 GCA_016926575.1 Anaerolineae bacterium
GCCTGGCGCGTCGAAGGGAGAACTGGGGGTTTTGCGGGCGGCTTCGCCGCCCGCAAAACCCCCACTCCCCCTTTTCGCGGCGGGAAACGAGCCCTCCCGCAGGTTCGGAACCTGCGGGAGGGTTGGCAAGACAGGGGTGAGGGCACCGCGTCACGTTTGTAGCGCGACGCGGGTCACCCGGCCGCGCTCGAACGGCAACCCGCCCCACGTCAGGCCCGGCAACGCCAGGTCTGCGGACGGCTCGCCGTAGACCCACACCTCCGTCACCGCAGGCTGGCCGTGCAGTTCGTCGGTATGTTGGACCACCGGCCCCAGTGGCAGCACCGCCCCCTCGCGCCCGTACACCGGGATGCGCTCCAGCGGGACGGTCAATTCAAGATACCGCGGCCCTTCTATCCGTTCGTCATTCCACACGTCGTACCAGACGCCCGGCGGCAGGTAGACGCGCACCTCTCCGCCCGGCCGCACCACCGGCGCGACCAGCAGCGCCGGCCCGAACATATACTGTAGCTCGAAGCTCCACGCCGGGCGGTGGTCGGGGAACGCCAGCGGCATCGCCCGCATCACCGGCATCCCGCTCCGGCCGGCCTCGGCAGCGCAGGCTTTCAGGTACGGAATCAGCCGGTAGCGCCACTCGACCCACTCTCGCACGATCTTCAGTGCCTCGTCGCCGTAGACCCAGGGCTCGCGCGGCCCCAGGCCGTGGAAGCGCGTGTGCGAGGTCAGCATGCCGGCCTGGGCCCAGCGCACGTACAGTTCGGCCTCGGGCACGCCACGGTAGAAGCCGCCGATGTCGTGTGCGTAGAACGGCGCACCGCTCATACCCCACGCCAGCCCGCCGTGGATGCTGGCAGCCAGCCCGCCCCAATCGCACTGCGGGTCGCCGCCCCACTGGACCGGGTAGCGTTGGCTGCCGGCCCACCCGGCGCGCCCCCACACCATCGGCTGACCATCACCGTACATCTGCGTGGCCTCGTACACGCAGCGGTTGTAGAGCAGGGCGTAGGCGTTGTGCAGCCGCTTGCCGCTGTCGCCGTTGTAGGCAACCACGTCTTCGGGAACCGACTCGCCGTAATCGGTCTTCATCACCGCCACGCCGGCGTCGAACAGCGCCTTGTGCTGGTCGCGGTACCAGACGTAGGCGTCGGGATGTGTCAGGTCGACGATGCCGCTGGGCAGCAGGTGCGGCAGGGTCAAATCGAACGGCTCGGGCAGCCAGCGGTGAACGTACGGCTCGCCGCTGACGGTCTTGAGCAGGTAGCCTTTCGCCGCCAGCTCGTTGAACAGCGGGTTGAAGGAGGAAATGTAGGGATACTCCCACAGGCAGAGCCGGAAGCCCATCTCGCGCACCTGGCGCACGAACCCCGCCGGGTCGGGATAGCGGGCGGGGTCCCAGGAGAAGTCGAAGCGCGTCTCCATCTTGTGCCAGGCGCGCCCGTCGAGCAGGAGGACGTCGCAGGGGACGGCGCGCTCACGCAGGCCGCGCGCCGCTTCCAGCAGTTCGTCGGCGGTAGCGTAGAACGCGCGTCCCATCCATACGCCGTAGCTCCAGTCCGGCAGTTCGGGCGCGCGCCCGGTCAGGTAGGTGTAGCGTTCGAGGATGCCGGCCGGGTCGTCGCCGGTGATGAGGAACACGTCCAGGTTGGCGTCGTCGATCTGCACGACGTAGCTGCGGTGCGACCACACGCTGTAACCGACGGCGTGGGTGACGCGGGAGGGGGTGTGGACGAACACGCCCCATCCCTCCGGCCCCCAGGCGAAGGGCGCATTCTTGTACGAGCGTTCCGAGTTGAGGCCCAGCGCGTCGCGGTTCCAGGAGGTGATCAGCTCGCCGCGGTGGTCGAGTTTGCCGAACTTTTCGCCCAGGCCGTAGACGGGGGCCTCGCAGCCGATGTCGAAGGCCATCTGCCACCCTGCCCTGCCGTGGGCCAGCGGATGGAAGCGGTCCGCCATCTCCATCGACTTGTCGGTGGGCGAACCCAGCACGACCTTGCCGCTGCGTTCGAGCCGCAGGCGCAGCGGCGACAGGGCGACCTCCAGAGCGGTCTCCCCTGCCTCCAGGCGGACGTGGTCCAGGCCGGGCACCAGCCTGACCGCTACGTCGGCGGGAGGGCCAGACAGGATGCCGTAGTCGGGTTGGGGCTTCGTCTCCAGCCGCAGCCGGATCACGTCGGGGGCGTAGAATGCGACGTCCAACACCCCCGCGTGGGTCAAGAAGCGCGCGCCCCGCTCCGTCGCTCCGAGAAAACTGAGCGAGGCCAGGCGTTGGAACCCCTGCTGTACGCGGATGTTTTCGAGCTCGGTAAATTCACCCATGGTTCGTTCTCCTAAGGGGCCACCATCATCACGCTGACGATGATGAGCAGGATGTTGACACTCAGTTCGAAGCGGCGCGTCGGCATCATGTGGGTTACTTTGCTGCCTACCAGGTGCGCCAGGAACACAAACGGGAGGGAGAAGAGGTAGTACCGAAGCACGTCGACGGTCCACAGGCCGGCCAAGGCGTGGCCGGCCAGGATCAGCAAGCCAATGGGGAAGAAATACCCCTGGAGCGTGGCGCGGAACTTGTCCGTGGGCCAGTGGCGCAGCGTGCCGTAGGCCACCACCAGCGGGCCGTTGGCGTTGTAGGCTCCGCCGAGGATGCCGGCGAAGAAGCCAAAGACGAATGCCATATTCTGGCCAATGGTGCGCGTCAGTGTCGGTTTGAACAGGTTATACAGCGCAAAGGCGACGACGATGACGGCCAGACACGCTTTCACGGTGCCTTCGTAGGCTCCCGTGAGGAATATGAGGCCGATGGGGATACCCAACAGCGAGGAGACGACCAGCCGCCAGGCGCTGCCCATATTCACCTCGCGCCAACTGGAGAGCAGGATGATGATGGAGCTGGTGTTGTTGATCAGCGCGACGAGCGGTGTGGCGGTGTGGATGCCCAACGTCAGCGTCAGCAGAGGCATAGCGACCAATGCACCGCCAAAGCCGAAGGCGGCGCGGGTGATGGTGGCCACAAAGATGACCATAGGGATGGAAAGAGTAACCCAGTCGAGAGTCATACGCCCTACTTGAACGTTTCTTCTTCCAACGCCTGCACCTGGTGGAAGGCGTTGGTCAGGAAGTCCCGCTTGAATTCCATCTTCTGCGTGAACTCCATACTCAGCCAGGCGTCGACGATCTGCGTTCCCAGAAACGGCGCGGTCACCCAGCCACCCAGCGTGATCACGTTGGCGTTGTTGACGATCTTGGCCCGCTCGCCGGAGAAGATGTCGTCGACCACGCAGGCATAGACGCCCTTGTGCTTGTTGGCGACGATGGCCATGCCCTGTCCCGTCCCACAGATGAGGATGCCCTTGTGGGCCGCACCGCTCTGGACGGCGCGGGCGACCTTGGGGGCCTGCTCGAAGTAGGGCTGCGGCTCGTCGGCGGAGGGGATGCCGAAGTCGATCAGTTCGATATCCTCGCGTTCCTTCAGGTGCTCGACGAGGGCCTGCTTGAGCGGAAACCCGGATAGATCGGATGCGATGGCTAGTTTGATTTTGTCTGTCATTTTCTCTCCTCTGTTTTGGAATAAACCCCGCCCGTAGGGGTCGGTCTGAGACCGACCCCTACGGGCGGGGATAAACCGTTTATCCTTTTGCCGACACAACCGCCACTGCCTGGCAGCGAATCTCCTCCGACGTCAATGCGAACCGTTCCATCAAGTACTCCTGCGTGCCCACCTCGCCGAACGCCTCGCGCACGCCGACGCGCCGCAGCGGCGTGGGCCGGTGCTCGGCCAGCACCTCCGCCACCGCCGACCCCAACCCGTTGATGATCTGGTGGTTCTCGCAGGTGACGATCGCGCCGGTTTTCTCTGCGTAGGCCACGACCAGCTCCGCGTCCAGCGGCTTGACCGTGTGCATGTCGATCACGGCGGCCTCGATCCCCTCCGCTGCCAGCAAGTGAGCCGCTTTCAGCGCCTCCGGCACCATCACCGCGCCCGTGGCGATCAAGGTGACGTCGCCGCCATCGCGCAGCACGTTCCCTTTTCCTAACGCGATCTCGGCGCCCTCGTCGTAAATCACGTGCGCCTCGCGCCGGTGCAAGCGCATGTAGGTGCAGCCGTAGTAGTGGGCGGCCTGGGAGACGAGTCGATTCAGCGAAACGGTATCGCACGGTTCGAAGACAACCAGCTTGGGAATGACGCGCATCAAGCCGACGTCCTCGAACGGCATGTGGGTGCCGCCGTTGTAGGTCGCGGTCACGCCGGGATCCGTGCCCACGAGTTTGACGTTGAGCCGGGCGTAGTTGGCGGAGATGAAGAACTGGTCGAACGTGCGGCGGGCAGCGAAGCAGGCGAACGTGTGCGCGAAGGGTATCTTGCCTGTGGCCGAAAGCCCCGCCGCCACGCCGACCATGTTCGCTTCGGCCACACCCACGTTGAAAGTGCGCTCCGGGAAGCGTTCCTTGAAGGGCTGCGTGCCGGTAGCGCGCATCAGATCGGCCTCCAACAGCACGATGTTCCTATCCGCCTCCGCCAACGCAATCAGCGTCTGTGTGTACGCCGCGCGCATCTCTTGGGTCGATTTTTCTAGCATATCCATTCCTATTTACCCTGATCGAGCCGGGCGATGGCCTCCAGGGCAGTCGCGTAATCCACCGGCATGTTGTGGTTGCTCAGTTTGCCCTCGGCGAAGAACGCGCCTTTCCCCTTGATCGTATCCAGCACGATCATCGAGGGGCGCGCCGTCTCCGCCTTGGCCCGCACGATGGCCCGGTCGAGCTGGGCCATGTCGTGCCCGTCGACGCGCTGGACGAACCAGCCAAACGCTTCCCACTTGCCCACCAGGTTCTCGATGTCCATCACGTCGTGGGTGTAGCCGTCGATCTGCATCTTGTTGTAGTCGGTGAAAGCGATCAGATGGCCCAGCCCGAACTGCGCGGCAGCCATCGCCGCCTCCCACACCTGCCCCTCGTTGCTCTCCCCGTCGCCAATGATGCAGTAGACCGTGCTGTCGATCCCGTCCAGGCGGTTGCCCAGGGCGATCCCCACCGCCGCCGAGAGGCCCTGTCCCAACGAACCGGTGGTCATATCGATGCCGGGAGTCTGGTTCCGGTCGCAGTGGCTGGGCAGGCAGGTGCCGCCCCGGTTCAAGGTGTGCAGCCACTCTGTGGGGAAGAAGCCCTTGTCGGCCAGGACGCTGTAGAGCGCCGGCCCGGCATGTCCCTTCGAGAGCACCAACTGATCACGCTCCCGTTTACGCGGGTCGCCGGGATCGACGTTCATATGCTTGTAGTAGAGCACGGTCAACACCTCGATGATCGACATCGAACCGCCGACGTGGCCCACGCCCAGGTAGCCGATGCTGTCGAGCGTGAGCTTGCGAATCTCCTTCGCTTTTTCCGTCAGTCGCGTCAGTTCCTGTTCATCCATAGATAGTCTCCTTGATAGGCCACGTTCTTGCTCCCGTCGGGTCGTGGACCCACGCCGAGTGGGCGTCACGCTGAAAGTGTGACCTACATTTTCGCTTAATTCGTGTCAATTCGTGGCTGGTCTTGTCATCAAAGATACAGAATCGGCAGCTCCAGCATCCCCGCCAGGGCTTCCAATGCCGCCGTGTGGTCGCCATACGTGATCGAAATGTGATGCTCCAACCCCTCGGCCAGCAGCGTTTCGAGCACCTGCGCGGCGGGGCGGTCGAAGCGCAGCACGCCCGACGTGCCGGAGAAGCGCAGCGGCGCGCGCACCATCTGCCCGCGCCCAATGACCAGGCGGTAGTCGCCCGTGGCCTCGCTCAGCCGCGCCACGGTCACAGGCCCCGGCTTGAGCGGGAACTCCATCAACAGCGGCAGCTTGCGGTTGGAATGGATCGTGCCCCTGGGCGCGACGTCGGGATCGGCCATCGAGAGCGGCGCCAGGCCGCAGTGCCAGAGCACGACCCCGTCGAGCTTTGCGTCCAGAGCGACCATGTCGGTGCCGAAGGCGGGTTCGCCGCTGAGCGATTGGAGGATCACCTGCGTGAGCGTGCCGTTGACGTCGACCTCGCAACTGCACGGGGTCCGCTCGTCGCTGAGCATCGACATCGCGCCGCAGGCCGCGCATCCCAGCTCGGTGAAGAACTCGGGCCAGCAGCGCACGGCCAGCCCGGCGATGTCTTCTTGTTCCGCGAGCCGGCGCAGCGCCAGAAACGTGCGCAGCGTCCCTTCCGTCGCTGTGGGGTCGAGTTCGTCGAGGTTGTGCAGCCGCGCGCCCAAGCTGTGCCGGAGCGCGGCCACGTCGTCCGCGTTGGCGGCGCGGGCGTCGGCGAAGACGCGCTCCAGGCTCACCTGCACCACGCGGGCTCCGAAGCGGTGGGCCAAGGCCGGGCCGTCGAACTGGCAACTGTCGAAGCCGGCCGGGTGCTCACCCACGCGGCCGATACGCGTGGCGCGCAGCAGCCGGCGCGCGCGCCCGGCGCGGGCCAGGGTGTCTACCTTCGCCAGTGCCTCCGCGTCGTCGGGTGGCGCGTAGACCGTCTCGTAGCGCCGCCCGGTGCGCTTCAGCGCGTGCGCGGCCAGGTTGATGCCGCAGAACGCATTCAGGCGCAGCCGCCCGCCCGTCAGCGGCTCCGGCACGCCCCACAAGAGCAGCGGCGCGTCGATGCCCTCGGCCAGGCGCACTGCCATCGTGCTGTCGGCGAAGGTGGCCTGCAGCACGATCAACAGATCGGGCGGGTCGGCGGCCAGCGCATCCGCCGCCGCGTCGACCGCGGCGGCATCGGTGACCAGGCCGGCGGGGCCCACCCGTTCGAACCCGGCCCGCTCCAGCGCCGCGCGCGCCTGCGCCGCCATCTCCTCAGCCAGCGGAACATCGAACGTCGTGCGCGCCAAAGCCACTAAGCCCACCCGCAAAGGTTGCGTTACACCGTCATTCAGATGTGTCATTTTTTATTCGTGAAAATTCGTGTCAATTCGTGGCTATCTTACTTCATGCCTGTCGTGGCGATGCCGGTGGTGATGTTGCGCTGCAAGAAAGCAAAGATGACGCTGATCGGCAGGAGTGTCACCACGGTCATAGCCAGGATGTAATGCCATTGGACGTTCAGCTCGCCCTGGAACGAGTTGAGACCCACTTGGAGGGTGAACAGCTCGCTGCGACTGAGCACAATCAACGGCCACAGGAAGTCGTTCCAACGCCACATCACCGAGAAGATCGTCAACACGGCCAGGGCCGGGCGCGCCAGCGGCAGGATGATCTGGGTGTAGATGCGCCACTCGCTGGCCCCGTCGATGCGTGCCGAGTCGAGCAGGTCGTCGGGAATAGTGAGCATGTACTGCCGCAGCAGGAACATGCCGGTCGGCGTCGCCGCCCCCGGCACGATCACGCCCAGCAGGTTGTTGTTCCACCCTACCTGGTTGATCACCAGGAACACCGGCACCAGCACCACCGACAGCGGCACCATCAGCGTGCTAATCATGATGAGGAAGATCGCCATGCGCCCCTTGAAGCGGTATTTGCTCAACGCGAACGCGGCCATACTGTTGACCAGCAACGTCAAGAGTGTGGCAGCCACCGTTACCACGACGCTGTTGCGCAGGTAGACCATGAAATCGAACCGCTGCATCGACTCGACGTAATTCTCCAGTCCGAAGGAGACCGACTCGATCGGCGTGCGGTCTTCGATGTTCACGCGTATGACCTCGCCGTCGGGATCATTGGGGTCGATCAACTGCGCCTCCAGGCCGATGCGGCGTACCTGAGCCAGCACGGCGGTCGAGCCGTCTTCCAGAGTGACCTCGTACAGCGGGAGGGGTTCGTCGTATCCCTCGATCACTACCGTATCCTGCCGCCAGGGCAACAGGCGTGGGGGGAACTTGACGATCTCGGCGGAGGTTTTGAACGAGGAGAGGACCAGCCACACGATCGGGCCGAACATAACGATGACCCCGAGTATCAGGTAGACGTAAGAGATGATGTCGGTAAAGTCCATCCGTTTGCCGCCCCGCCGGCGCGTCAGGAATTCCAAGACCTGGCTCATTGCTAAACCTCCTCTTCCCGTTGCAGCAGTAACTGGACCAGCGTCAGGACGATCAACGCTCCCGCCATCAGCAGCGAGGCGCTCGCTGCCAGTCCGTACTGCTTGGTCGGGCTGGAAAAGCCCTTCGAGAAAATGTACTGCACCAGATAGAGCGTCGCCGTGCCGGGACCACCGCCGGTGAAGGCAAAGACCACGTCGAACACCTGCACCGCGCGGATCAACGAGAGCACCAGCACGACGAACATCGTCGGCATCAGCAGGGGCAGGGTCACGTTGCGGAACGACTGCAACGGGTTCGCCCCATCGATCTGAGCCGCCTCGTACAGTTCTGGTGGGATCGATTGCAGGCCGGCCAGCAGGATCAGTGTGTAGAAGCCCATCGAAGCCCACACGCTGATCATCACCACCCAGAAGCGCGCCCATCCCGCGTTCACCAGAAACGGCAGCTTATCGTAGCCCAAACCGACGATGACGCCGTTGACCACGCCGTTTTCCTGCAAAATCCACTTCCAAATCAGCGCGACGACGATGGGTGAAAGGAGTACGGGGTAGAAAAAGACGCTGCGGAAGAAACCGCGCGCCTTGATCTTCCGGTTGAGGATCAGCGCAGTGATGAGAGAAAGCACCACCATCAAGCTGACCTGGGCGATCACGTACCCCGTCGTGTTGTAGACTGCGCGCCAAAAGAGGTCCTCACGGCAGGTGTTGGGATCGAGGAAGTTCCCGCAGGTCAGCAGCACTTCGAAATTATTCGTGCCGACCCAGGGGCGCTGTCCGGGAAAGAACTCCGTCCCCCCCGTGAAAGCGTAGACGAAGTTGAGCAGCATTGGGAAAAGAATGAAGATTCCGAAAATGAGCAGATTGGGCAGCACGAAGACGTAGGGCATCCCGCCGATGCCGATGACGCGTTGGATGAAGGAAAAGATGACGTCGACGATTGAGACCAGACCCTCGATCAGGAACGAAAAGGCCGCGCTGATACTGGTCGCGATGAAAGCGGGCGCCGCCGCGAAGGCGCGATAGATATGCTGGACCGGGCTTTTTCTTGACTGTCTGGGCATAGCCATCCGTCCTTTCCACAAGGGCGCAGCCATCTGGCTGCGCCCCTGTGATGAGTGAATGCGACTTACTGAGCTTCTGCGATGGCGTCGTCGATGTCCTGCTGGAGGCGACCAATCGCCTCGTCGAGGGTCAACTCGCCGGTCAGGTACTGGGCGATGCGGTTGGCGCTGTTGCGGTAGTAGGCGAAAGCGAAGGGATGGACGTTGAGCGCCCATGCCTGATCTTGGAGCTTCGGCACTTCGGCGGTGTAGGCAGCCAGCGCGCTGAGCACGGAGGGATTGTCGGTGTTGAAGTCGACGCCCGCCGAGGCGACGCCGTTGTGCGCCGGCAGGGCCAGCGTGCCGGCGGAGAAGGCGCTGTAGACGTCTTCCTGAACCAGGTATTCCATCAACCGGGCCACGGCCTCGGGATGCTCCGTATCTGCGAAAGCAACCACAGCCGAACCGCCCGCCACGCCGGTGCTGCCGCCGGGGCCGGTGGGGTTGGGGACGACGACCCAGTCGAAGGCGTCGCCGACGTCGTTGGCCAGGCCGTTGATCTGCCAGCTTCCGGACATGCACATGACCAGATCGCCGGGCTTGAAGAAGTCGATGCAGTTGTTCAGGCTGTCGCCAACCAGCCACACCTCAGACGGGGTGATCCCGTCCACGTGCCACCCGTTCAAGGTCTCGGCGAAGGCGCGGAAGCCGGGGGTGTCGATCGTGAAGTTGCCGTCCGCGTCGATCAACGTTGCCCCCATGCTCATAGCCGGGCCGGCGAAACGGTGGCCGGTGCGGTCGATGGAGATGGCGTACTGCACGCCGGTCGCCTCGGCGACCTGCTGCGTGAGCGCGGTCCATTCTTCCCAGGTCGTGCCCTCACCGGGCAGTTCGATGCCGGCCTGGTCGAACAGCGTCTTGTTGACGTAGGGGCCAGTGATTGTCAGTGCGTCGGGGAAGCCGTGCAGGCCGTCCGCGTCGCCCTCGCCGCGCATCGCGGCCAGGATGGGGGCGGGGAAGTTTGCCTCGAAGTAGTCGGCATCGGCCAGATACGGGCGCAGGTCCAGCAGCATGCCGCGGAACGCACCGAAGTTGGTGATGCGCGCCATGTCGGGGCCCTCACCGGTCTCGACCTGAATCGGCAACTGCTCGTCGATCGTGGCGTAGGGCACCACGTCCAAGACGACCGTGATGTCGGGATTCTCGGCCATGAACTGTTCCAAGAGGCCAGCCATCACGTCGGCTTCGGTGCCGTCGGCATAGTACATGAACCGAATTTCGACCGCCTCGACGGGCTCTTCCGTCGGTTCCTCCGTCGGTTCCTCGGTCGGTTCTTCAGTCGGTTCCTCGGTCGGTTCTTCAGTCGGTTCTTCAGTCGGCTCGGGCGTTTCCGCCGGGCCGCACGCGGTCAGGGTCAGGCCCAAGACCAACAGCAAGGCAAAGAGTATACGCAGTTTCATTTTTTTCTCCCTCTCCTCAAATCTTAATATTGAGCAAACCGTCACTATTCAGGCGTTAAAGAGATACCTTAATCGTTGTTGCTTTTCCTCCTTTCTGTTCCGAAAATAGCCGCTCATCCGGCCGTCATGCCCGCGCAAGCGGGCATCCATCCGTGCGCTATTCCGAAAATAGACCGTCTCGATGTAGGGCGGGTTTCTTACCCGCCGAC
>JAFGOJ010000161.1 GCA_016926575.1 Anaerolineae bacterium
CTCGATGTAGGGCGGGTTTCAAACCCGCCGACCATCGGTTACCAGGACTTTGCAGGGGCTCCGCCCCTGCACCCCGCCGGGGAAACCGTAAGGAAACCGAAGGTTTCCCGTTTCCCCGGACCCCTTCCGCAAATGGGCCTGGGTCAACGCCTCAGGCGGCCCGGTCCCTACTCCCCATAAGTATCCACCAGGTAATCGACCAGGCGCTCTTGTTCTTCTTCGGTCAGTTCGACACCGTAGGTCTTCATCCAATTGACAACGTGGGTCCAACCGGCGTAGCTGCGCCCGGTTTCGGCGATCTCGGCCTGGCTGTGGCAGCCGAAACAGCGATCTGCCAACAGCACTTCGCCGTCCGTCCCAGGGCTGCGACAGGATGCCGCTATCCCCAACACCAACATCGCCAGGACGAGATGCCGTTTGAGCTTCATCGACGCGTTCAGAGCGCCGTTTCGCCAGTGCGCAGCAGCTTGGCTAACAACAACGCGTGCTTTTTCTCCTCGCGGATGATCTCGTTGACCACACCCCGCTCGGCCTCGGGCATCAATTCGCGCAGATCGTAGTAGAGCAGGAGCGCGTCTTTCTCGAAGCCCAACGCCATCCGCAGCGCGTCCTCGTCATTTTCGATGGCGTCGACGGCGGCCAGTGCCTTGTCTGGCCCCTCGAAGAGCGCGTTCGCCAGGGCGGACTGGACGTATTCTTCGTAGGCTTCCCACTCCGGCGCGGAGAGCGAGGGCGGGTCGCCCACCTGGTCGGCCAACTGCTGGAAGGTCTTGTAGTGCTGTTTCTCCCAACGCGCCAGGTCTTCCATCAGCGCCTTGACGGCGGGGGCCTTCATCTTCTTTGCCGCGTTCTCGTAGAACGCCTGGCCGTTCTTTTCGATCTGCAATCCGATGTTCAACGCCTCTACAGCAGTAAAAACAGCCATACCGATCTCCTCATTTCTCCTTGAATGGGCTTTCGACGATGGGTTGAGCCATCACCGTATCCGTCCTGCCGCCACAATCGGCGCTGCGACCGGCCTCGAAAGCGCACGCTTCCGAGCAGTAGACCTTGCTGCCACGCACGATCGGTTCGGCATCGATGGGGTCGCCGCAAAAATCGCACGCCAAAGTTTGTTCAGACATACCGGCCTCCTTATATCTCTATCTTCAATCCCTCGTAGGCCATGATGGCCTCTGGGAAAACCGCGCGCGCGTCCCGCTCCATCTGCTCCAGGAACGCGTCATCGTGGTGCACGTTGTGGTGCGTGAGGACCAGGCGCTTCGCACCGGCGGCCTGCGCCACCTCGACTGCCATCTCCCACGTGCTGTGTCCCCATCCCTGCCGGGGGGATTTGGCATCGAGGTACTCTTCAGCCGTATACTCGCCATCGTGGATCAAGACGTCGGCGTTGCGGGCGAAGTTGATCAGGCGTTTGTCGCCGCCGGCGTACCCTTCCACATCGGTCGCAATGACCAGCCGCTTCCCATCCACCTCGACGCGGTAGACCAGCACGCCCTGGGGATGAGCGTAGCTGCGCAGGATGCGCACCGTCGCCTCCGACTCACAGCACTTCTCTCGCTCGCGGTAGGCATTGCACACCTGGGGGGCGTCGCTGCCCTGGGGCAAGACGATGATGTCGCTGGCAGATACGTTGCGCGTGACCCGCAGCGACTGTAAATCGTCGGAGGTGACGGGAAACACAGAGGGCAGCATCGAGCGGGCCAACACGGCCTCCAGGTCCTCGTGGAACGCACGCGGCCCGAAAATGTGCAGGACCGAGCTGCCAAACAGCGCGGGCGCGAAAAACGGATAGCCCTGCGTGTGATCGTGGTGGGTGTGGGTGAACAACATCGTCGCCACGATCGGCTGCTTGTCTTTGCGATGCTGCTCGGCCAACCGATTGCCCAAGGCGATGATGCCGGTGCCCGCATCGAAGATCAGCAAACGACCGGCGGCCCGCACTTCGATACACGTCGTGTTGCCCCCAAACCGATTCGTAGCAGGGCCGGGTTTGGGGTACCCGCCCCGCACCCCCCAAAACGTGACTGAAAACGCTTCTTCCTGCACTGGCCACCCTCCCTAATAACGTCGCGTCCAACTACGCAACCGATGCCCGCCCGCCCTCCGGGCATTCACCGACCGTCACAAAGCGCTCCCGTTTTGCGCCACAGATGGGGCACTGATCCGGCAGGTCTCGCTCCGCCACGTAGCCGCACACCCGGCAGACGTGGTAATCGTAATCCTCGTCGCGCAGCATCGCGCTGAGGGCGCGCTTGTACAACTCGGCGTGCCCCTCTTCGACGTCGCGCGCGTGGGTGAAGGTCACCGCTGCCGCGCGTTCGCCCTCTTCCTCCGCCTCACGGATGAAGCGCGGATAGTAGACCTCGTTGATGCTGGTCTCCCGGTCGAAGGAGGATTGCAGGTTCTCCTCGGTGCCCTGCACGACCGCATCCCCCATCAGACGCAGGTGACGTTCGGCGTGCACCCCTTCCGCGGTCGCAATGGCCCGGAACAACTTGGCGATTTGCTCGTATTCCTCTTCGTCCGCCTTGCGCGCGAAGGCTAGCAGGCGGTGGTACGCCTTCGCCTCGCCGACGAACGCCTCGTAAACGTTACTGCGTGTCTTCTCTCCCATCTTGATCGATCCTGGTGGATGCTCCAAAAACGGCAAACGTCCTCGGCGCGCAGGCCATTCAACGACCTGCGCGCCTCGGAACGACGACGTTTCTAGAATGTAACGAACTTCTCCTTCTTCGCCTTGCACAGCGGGCATTCGTCGGGCGGTTCGCCCTCGCCGGTCCAGCCGCAGACGGAGCAGACGTACACGGGGTCGATGTGCGGATCCTCATCCGCCTCCAGCGCGCCTCTGACGCGGGTATACGTGTCGGCGTGAATCTTCTCCGCCTCGTAAGCCCACTGCATAAAACGCGCGGCGGTCTTCTCCCCCTGCAGCTCCGCCACGGCCTGGAACGCGGGGTACATCTCGTCGACCTCGTAGGTCTCCCCGCCGATCCCCTCCTTCAGGTTCTCGGTCGTCTTGCCCAGGCCGCCCAGGGCCTTGAAGTGGTTGGTGGCGTGCACCTGCTCGGCGTAGGCGACGGCTCGGAAGAGCCGCGCGACCTCGGGATAGCCCTCCTTCTCCGCCTGGTTGGCGAAGATGAGGTAGCGCATGTGCGCCTGGCTCTCACCGGCGAACGCGGCTTCCAGATTGGCTCGGGTCATCTGATGCATTGGTGCATACCCTCGCTAAGCGATCTTCAGCTCCGCGCTGCTCTCCCACAGACCGTGGATGTTGCACAGTGAGACCGCCATCAGCGTGCCCGCGCCCTCGACCTTCATCGAGAACGAGGCCAGCGGATGGGTATAGACCGGCCCCTGGTTGGCGCCCTTCGCCGACTCACCATGGGCGTTGAAGTCGAAGTGCGCTACCTGGTAGACGAACTTGTCACCATCGGGCTGGAAATAGACGTCGATCCAGCGGATGTGGTGCTCGGTGGTGTTGGGGTGCGCGATCTCCTTCCCCACACTGACGGTCACGTTGAACAGCTCGCCCGCCGCCACCGTCTCCGGGGCTTCGATCACCGGCACGTGCTTTTCCGCCTTCCAGTCGGCGGATTGAATCTTATCTCCAAGTTTCATGGTTAGCCTCTCTCCTTCATCAACTGAATATCCTCTGCCAGCGCCTGCAAATCCTCTTCGTGCTCGACCTCGTCGGTCAGAATTTGCAACACGATCTCGTAGGTGACCGGATCGGCCTCGCGCGTGAGGTTCGCCAGTTCCTGGTAGACGTCGATGGCGCACTGCTCGCCCTTGATGTTCTGGTCGATCAGCACCTCGACGTAGGGATCGTCGGGGACCTCGTAGCCACAGTTGGTCATCTCGTACCAATTCTTCGGCTCGAGCAGGGGCGTGCCGCCCAGTTGGATGATGCGGTCCGCCACCAGCCCGGCGTGACGGAGTTCGTCGGTGGCGTGCTGGAGCAGTTCGGCGACGAGACCCTCGCGCATCGGCCCCTTGGCGACCTTCGCGCCCATCCAGTACTGGTAGTAAGCCAGCCACTCGTCGGCAAAGGCCTTATTCAGCTTTTCGATCAGGACGTCGACGTCCATACCCACGATCGATCTTCCTCTTGTACCCATAATCATTGACCTCCCTATGTGAAATTGACTATTCTTCGTAACTGCTCAGCTTACGCTTCGCAGTTGCCTTTCCCGCCGCGAAAAGGGGGAGTGGGAGTTTTGCGGGCGGC
>JAFGOJ010000017.1 GCA_016926575.1 Anaerolineae bacterium
AGGAGCAAATACACGCGTAACTGCTCAGGCTGTGCGCCTGGCAGTTACCCGCTTGGCGCGTCGAAGGGAGAAAATGGGGGTTTTGCGAGCGGCGAAGCCGCCCGCAAACCCCCCACTCCCCCCTCTTTAGCGGCGAAGTGAGGTGACTGCGAAGCGTAGCTGAGCAGTTACATACACGCGTTGGTTTTTGGTTTGGGGGGCGGTTGACTTGAAAGAAAAGAGTATGTATAATCAGAGCTAACGCGAATGGTACCAATTCGGCTCGCATTAAGGTAGGCGGTGTATGGCACTAAAAGGAAATCTACGGGACTTTAGCACCACCCAGTTGTTCAACTTGATCAACCTGGCACGCAAAACGGGTACCCTGGCGATTGAGACCAAACAGTCTCAAGCCCGTTTGTGTTTCAAGGGAGGGAAGTTGATCTACGCCACGATGGATGGTCAGGAAGATCGACTGGCGACGATCCTGCTGCGTGCTGGGAAGATATCCGAGGACACGGCTCGCACGATCCGCGCTCAATCTGACATCAAGAACGACAAAGAATTGGCAGCGCTGTTGATCAACGCGAACTACGTCACTCAGGACGATATCGTTCAGAGCGTGCGCAACCATAATCTCAACATGGTCTACAAGTTGTTCTCCTGGTCGGACGGCGCGTTTCGTTTCGAACCGGCGCTGTTGCCGTTGGAAGACCGCATCACGCTTCCCATCGACCTTGAGAACATCATCATGGAGGGCAGCCGCCGGCTGAAGGAATCGGAGCGGTTACAGGAGGAGATACCGGATCTCGACAAGGCGCTCCGGTTTACCGACCGCCCCGACGTGCGGATGCGCACCATCAACTTGACGGTTGAGGAGTGGCGCGTGGTCTCTTTCATCAACCCGCGCAACACCATCCGCCAGATCGCCCAGTACAACAATATGAGCGAATTTCAGATCCGGCGTATCGTCTACGGCCTGCTTCAGGCGGGGTTGGTAGAGCTCGTTCAGCCCGAGGGAGTGGCCGCGCCCAAGAAGCCGTCCGCCTCTGCTGCTACGGGGGCGGAAGACGCACGCGCGCGCACCCCAATGACGGCCAGGAAGCCGGCGATTAAGCGGAACGTCGTTCAACGACTCATCGATCGCATCCGGGAGATATAACCTATGCAGACCCTCAAAATGGTAGTAACCGGTCCATTCTCTGCAGGCAAGACCCAGTTCATCAAGACGATCAGTGAAATCGACGTCGTCGATACTGAGCGCAACATCACCAGCGAAGCGGAGCGCGTGAAAGCTCAAACGACGGTAGCGATGGACTTCGGTCGCATCACGATCGACAGGGACTTGGTGCTCTATCTCTTCGGTACGCCGGGGCAGCGCCGGTTCGACTTTATGTGGGAGGTGCTTTCCGAGGGTATGCTCGGTTTCGTGGTGATGGTAGACAGTACCCGCCCCGAAACGTTCCGTGAAGCACGCCGGATTCTCGATACGTTCCGCTCCTTCTCCCCTACGCCGTACGTCGTGGCGGCGAACCGGCAGGATTCGCCGGACTCTTGGGCGCCGGAAGACTTGCGCATCGTTCTGAAGATCGATTCTGACGTCAAGGTATTGCCGTGTGTGGCGGTCGATAAGGAGAGCGTCAAGCAGGTGTTGTTGGAGCTGCTGTATTCGATCCTGGAACTGATGGACGACGAGGCATAGTTGGCCGCGCGGCAAGGCGGCGCGTCTGGAGTGGGCTGGCGGCGTTTGGGCAGCTCGTTTCTGTGCGTCTGGTTGGGGCACCTTACGCATCCTCGGGGGCGCATTGTAACTGCTTCGTAATATAGTTGCAACGTTCCCTTGCTACTCTTTCTTTCTGATTGTGTTATGATGAGCACATAGTATCGGGGCGTTGAGTCGGTTGGTGCATTCATTCAAGGTGGTCGTGGGTCGGCAATAATGAGTTCAATGGTTACTGATCAGGGGCTTGTTCACTACGAAGCCTACGGCCGTGGCAAACCGGTGATTTTGCTCCATTGTTGGTTGGGCTCTTGGAGCTACTGGCTCAGCACAATGGAGGCGTTGAGCAAACGGTATAAAACCTACGCGCTCGACTTCTGGGGATTCGGTGAATCGGCGAAGTCGAGCAACTTGTATAACGTGCCGGACTACGTGCAGATGGTCACGCAGTTCATGGAGCGCCTGGGCCTGGAAAAGGCCCCGGTGATGGGCCACTCGATGGGGGGCACGGTTTCGTTGAGCCTGGCGTTGACTCACCCCGAACGCGTGCAGAAGGTGGCCGTCGTCGGTTCGCCCATCGCCGGAGATGGGTTGGCGCTGTTGCTCAAACTGGCCGCCAAACGCCCTTTGGCGGCGCTGGCTTACAATATACCCGGCGTGCTGCCGGTGGGGATTCGAATCATCTCGCCCTTGTGGGCGCGCGACTGGAAGACGTGGTACGCGATGTTCGAAGAGGACCTTTCGCGAACCAGTATGCACTCTTTCCATTACAGCATCGCTTCGCTGCGCGCGACCGACCTGACCCCCCGGCTGGGGGAAATCCGCGTCCCGGTGCTCGGCATCTACGGCAACAATGACCGGGTCGTCAACCCCAACCAGGGCCAATTGATTACGAAACACGCCGAGAAAGGGCAGGTGACCTATTTCGAGAAGTCGGGCCATTTCCCAATGCTCGACGAACGCGAGAAGTTCCACCAGGTCATTGAAACGTTCTTGGAAAACTCGGCAGGATAGGGCCGAGCGCTGAGGGGTGCGATGCCGGTTCAACAGGATTCCGAAGGCCATCCGGTGTACGCCTTCCCCAATAAGATGGGACGCATCGCGCTGCTGGCTTTGGAAGACGTGATGGGTCGCAATGGCCTTAGCGCGATTTTCAACCTGGCCAATCTCAGGCATCTGCACAGCAACTATCCGCCGAATAACTTCGATATGGGGTTCTCTTTCGAAGAGCTCTCGCGGTTGTTGGGGGCGCTGGACGAGATGTACGGGCCGCGCGGCGGGCGCGGGTTGGCCATCCGCGCCGGCCGGGCCTGCTTCCGCTTCGGCATCAAGGACTTTGGGCCGATGTTGGGCATCGCCGACCTGGCCTTCCGCGTCATGCCGCTGACGATGAAGCTGCGGGTTGGGTTCGATGTCTTCGCCGAGGTCTTCAATCGCTTCAGTGACCATAAGGTTCGACTGGAAGAGGAAGAAGATCGGTTTCTGTGGGTCACCGAACGGTGTGGGTTCTGTTGGGGACGTACGACGGCCGCGCCGTGCTGTTACGTATCCGTTGGACTTTTGCAGGAAGGATTGTATTGGGTGAGTGGCGGCCGGCATTTCGAAGTGGAAGAGACCTCTTGCATTGCCGCTGGAGATGAAGCCTGTGTCATTGAGGTCGGGAAGGCCCCGGTGGATTAGTGTATGCGAAAAATCATCTTGCGCGACCGACGACCGATTGCTCCGTTTAACGAGCCTGCGCGCGACTTGCGAATTCTGAACAAGCCGCTCTGGCTGCACCAACGCGACTTGCTGGTGCCTTACGTGTCGATGGAGCGCGAGATCGATTCGTTCGACGAGATCGGGCTCGACCGCGTCGAGACGTTTGTCTACCGGGAGAACCTCTTCTTCGACAAGTATTTCCTGGAAGCCTTTATCGCCAAGGCGCGTAAGTTGGGCAAGGCCTGCCGGGTCGCCTTCCCGCTCGACGATAACGCCATCTCCGAACACGCGCTGCCACTGCAGAAGACGATCCGCCGCGAGGGGAATTACTACGTGTCCGATATGTGGTACTACCCCTTCGGCTTCGAAGAAAACGTCCGCCCGCTGGTGATGCACACCGAACCGCGCGAAGTGGGCTACTACCACGTCCCCACCCATATGTCCGATACGATGGGTGACCTGATCTACTACGTTCCCACGAAGGCTTTCATGGCCATCGAGACGTGGCTGCACGTCTTGCTGTCCAACGTGGTGTTCGGAGCGTTCGCCGAGGGCGCACGGCTGGAACAGTCTGTCGAGTGCAGCTTCGGCACGCAATTGAAGATGCTCTGGCGCTCGGTGCTGGAACAAAAGCAGTTCCTGTCGTCCTCGCAGGTGGTCAAGATCGGCCGCAACTGCTCTATCGACCCCGATGTGATCATCCGCGGCCCGTCGACGATTGGCGATAATGTCACCATCGGCCCAGGCGTGGTGATCGATAACTGCATCATCGGCAATAACGCCGACATCTCCCAAGGCTGCCAGTTGATGCTCAGCGTGATCGGCGACCGCTGCTTCCTGCCCTTCCGCGCCTCCCTCTTCATGACGGTGCTCATGGAGGACTCGATGGTGGCGCAGAATACGTGCCTGCAACTCAGTTGCGTCGGGCGTGGGAGCTTCATCGGCGCGGGCAACACGTTCACCGATTTCAACCTGGTGCCCAAACCCATCCGCATCGTGTTGGAGAATGGCATGGGAGAGTCGGACATGCCCGTCCTGGGCGGGTGCGTCGGGCATAACTGCCGCATTGGCTCGGGGATGATCGTCTATCCGGCCCGCACCATCGAGTCGGATTCGGTTCTCGTCGCGTCCCAGGAACGACGCGTCATCACAAAGAATATCACGTACGAGACGAGCGACGTCCAAAAAATACCGCGCGGCCAGAATCTTCATCGCCGCTTGTACCCGCGAGAAGATGAGAAATAGCGATTAACATTTATGGACCATTTCGCCTTCATCATTCACCCTTTGGACCCCAAGGCGGATGTGGCGCGCAAGTACCCGCGCCTGGCCAGGCTGCTGCCCGTGCCGTTGATCCACTTCCTTTCGCGCCTGTGGCCGCCGCTGGTGCTCTCGCACGTGACCGGCATACGCTCTCAGGCGACCGGCGCGCAGGTGGAAGGGTGGCTGCTGGCGTGCCCACTGACCACCCGGCAGTTGACCCACCTTCCGGCCCGTGTGGCGTACCGCAAGATCATCCAGACCGGGCGGCTGGCCGAACGGTTGAACGTTGACATTTTAGGGTTGGGCGCGTATACGTCGGTGGTGGGGGACGGCGGCATCACCGTGGCGCGCGCGCTGAACGTCGCAGTGACGACGGGCGACAGTTACCCCGTCGCGCTGACGGTGCAGGCTCTGTTCAAGGCTGCCTCGCTGGTGGGGGTCGACCCGGCCCAGGCTACGGTCGCCATCGTCGGGGCCACCGGGGCCATCGGCTCGGCCTGCGCCGAGCTCCTCGCCCCCAAGGTGGCGCGCATGCTCCTGGTGGGGCTGCGCGAGGAACGCCTGCGCGAAGTGGCCCGCGACGTCCAACGCCGCGGCCTGGACGACGTCGAATTCTCGACGCAGATCGAAGCCATTCGAGCGGCGCACCTGATCATCAGCGCGACCAGCGCCGGCCGGCCGATCATCTTTCCCGAGCACCTGCGGCTCGGCGCGGTTGTCTGCGACGTCGCCCAACCCGCCGACGTCTCGCAGCGCGTCGCAGAGGAACGCCGCGACGTGCTGGTCGTCGAAGGCGGGCTGGTGGAGGTGCCGGGCGAACCCGACTTCCGCTTCGATTTCCGGCTGCCGCCCGGCCTGGTCTTCGGGTGTATGGCAGAGACGATCGCGCTGGCCCTCGAAGGTCAGTTCGAAGACTTTACAGTGGGCAAAGAAATAGACATCGAAAAAGTGAACCGGATCGAGGCAGTCGCTGCCCGACACGGTTTTCGGTTGGCCGGATTGCGCTCCTTCGGGCAGCCCGTAACAGATGAACAGATTCGAATGATCCGCCAGCAGGTGGAGCAAGCAGCCGGGTAATACCCGGCCTAGCGTCGGAGGTTGCGTTATGAGTAAGGGAAGAATCCTGGTCGTGGAGGACGATTTCGATATCTCCAATATGCTCCGCATCTACTTTCAGAGCCAAGACTACGAAGTCTCGGTGGCGCCTAGAGGCGGGGATGCGTTGGAGATGTGCCGGCAACAACTTCCACACGTGGTCGTGCTGGATATTATGCTGCCGGATATCGATGGCTACGAGGTGTGTACGCAGTTGCGCAGCAACTTGCGCACCAGTCACATCCCGATTATCTTCCTGACCCAGAAGGACGAACGGTCCGACAAAATTCACGGCCTGGAGTTGGGGGCCGACGACTACATCACCAAGCCGTTCGACGTCGAAGAATTGAAGCTGCGGGTTAAGAATGCCATGGCCCGCGCCACCTACGAGAGCCTCACCAACCCCACGACCGGCTTGCCCAGCGCCAAGATGATCGAAGAGCAGTTGCGCGGCTTGATGCGCCGCGCGGAATGGGGCGTCCTCTACGTTGGCATCAACCGGCTGGAGGCGTTCAGCGACGTGTACGGCTTCGTCGCCGCCGACGAGGTGCTGCGCTTCGCCGCGCTGGTGATGAGCGAAACGGTGGACGTGCTCGGCACGCCCAACGACTTCATCGGCCACATTGGCGGCGATGACTTCATCATCATCACAGAAAAGACCCTGGCCAACACGATCGCTGATGGCCTGGTCAAACGGTTCGACGAGGGCGTGGGAACGCACTACGATTTCATGGCCCGCCAGCGCGGGTATATCGTCGTGAACAGCGAATCGGGGCAAGAGAAGCAGGTCGGCTTCATGAAGATGGCCGTCGGTGTCGTGACAAGCGACAACGGCCCCTTCACCGACATCCGCGAGATTACCGAAGACGCCGCCGCGGCGCGCCGGCAGAGCCGCCAGTAGGCGCAGGAACGTGCGCAGGGACATCACACCTTCAGGTTAAGCGATGAAAGGTTTTTTCTGGAAGAGGGCTATTGTAGCAGGGGCAGCGCTGGCGCTGCTCGCTCTGGGCGCTGGGATTATATGGGGCCCGGGCGAGTGGATGCCGCTGTTCTACGTGCTGCTGCCTGTCGTCGTCGCCGTCTTCGCCCTCTTCACCGGAAAGGCGCTCGCGCTGCTCGGCGCACTGGTCGCCGTCGGCTTCCTGGCGTTCGGTGTCACCCGCGCCGCCGACGTGCCCGGCGTCGTCTATGCGCTCGTCCTCGCGCTGTTCTGCCTGTTGCTCGGCGCAGCGCGGCTGTTGATCGAACGGGTCGAGCAGTTACGGACGCGCCTCGAAGGCAGCGTGGGAGATTGGTTCTCCGTGAGCGCCGAGACCAGCTTGCCGGTCACAGATTTTCAGGCCCGACGCGTGGAAGAGATTGCCGTCATGGCCGACATCGCCCGCACCATCGGCAGCAGCCTCGACCTGACAAATACGTTGGAATCGATCCTCACGTCGACCCGCCGCCTGGTCGCATTCGACATGGCCGAAATCACGCTGTGGGACCACGACCAGCAGCAGTTGGTCAGCCACGGGGCATTGGACGCGGAGGCCTACCACGCCGAGGCGGGGCAGGTTTACCAGATCGGTGAAGGGTACAGCGGATGGCTGGCCGAACATCGCCTCCCCCTGCTCATCGACGACGTGCGCCTGCGTGACGACGTGCGCCCCAAAGTGTACAGTCCCGATTCGCGCCTGCGCTCTTACCTGGGCATCCCCCTGGAGCGCAAAGGCCAGTTCATCGGTACGCTGGAGTTGATCAGCTTCCATCCCGCCAGCTTCACGCTCCACGACGAGGAGGTTCTCAAAGAAGTAGGGCTCCAGGCCGCTGTTGCCATCGAAAACGCCCGCTTCTACCAGGAGGCCCAGCAGCGCGCAGCGGAGTTGAGCGCGCTGGCCGACGTCTCCGCCGCGATTATCTCTACCCTGGACCACGAGCAGATTCTGAACACTATCGTGGCGTCGGTGTTGGACCTGGTGCACTGCCAGCGGTCGGTGATCTTCGTCCGCGATCCCGAAGAGGACGTGCTGCGTCTGGCCGCGTCCCACGGCATGAGCGAGGAGTACGTCGCAAGCTCGCAGGTATTGGAGATGGAAGCGCACGGGCGCGCCCACGCGGCCGCTACCGGCGCGGCCTTGATCGTCGAGGACGTTCAATCGCACCCCGAGGTGCTGTCCTACGCGCCGATGGCGGAAGCGGAGGGATTCAGAGCTTTCGCCGATCTGCCCCTGACAGTCGGTGATAGGGTCGTGGGGATGCTTTCGGCGATCTTTGCACGCCCGCACCGCTTCACCGAGTTGGAACGGGACATCCTGGCCGCGCTGGCCGACCAGGCCGCGCTGGCCATCGAGAACGCCAGCCTCTACGCCCGCGTCGACGAGGAACTGAACCGCCGCGCCGTCGCGTTGACCGGCCTGCAGCGCATCGCGCGGGAGCTGAGCACGACATTCGACCAGGACCACATTCTGCGGCTGGTGCTGGAGGAGGCGATCCTGTTGAGCGCCGCGGCGCGCGCAGCCATCATCCTCAAGGAAGACGGCGCGTCCGACTGGCAGCTCTCGCTCTGCTCGGGCTACCTTGAGGAAGAGCAGGCCGCGCTGCGGCAATACCTGCGCACGTCCTTCGAAGGCTCTCCCATCGGAACGGTCGCGCGCACCGGCCGCTCGCTCCACGTCGATATCTCGACCGAGCAGTTCGTGTTGGACGGGCTGACGCAGACCCGCACGGCGCTGCTGGTGCCGGTGTGGTACAGCGAGGCCCCGACGGCGGTGATCATGCTGGAGAGCGCCGAAACCGACGCCTTCGACGAGGATATGCAGAACTTCATCGACGGGCTGGCGGCCCAGGCGGCCATCGCCATCGGCAACGCCCGCCGTTATCAGGACGAGATCGCGCGCAGTGACCTGCTCAGGCGGCGGGCCGACCAGTTGCGCGGCATCCTGGAAGTGGGTCAGGTGATCCGTTCGGACCAGCCGCTGGCCGAGGTGCTGGAAGACATTGCCTACGCGGTGCAGGACAGCGTCGGGTTTGACGTGGCGCTGATCAACATCGTGGAAGGGGACCCGCCCCACCTGAGCCGGGTCGCTGCTGCCGGACTGCCCATCGACGTGTTCGAGCGCCTGAAGAGCACCCCGCAGCCCTTCGCGGCCTGGCAGCAAGCCGTGATGAGCGAAGCGTTTCGCGTCAGTCAGAGCTACTACGTCCCGGCCGAGCAACAGGTCAGCCTGGGCGGTGCGGTCGATACTTACGACCTCGTCAATGGAACGGGGGTCGTGCGCGAACCGGGTATGTGGCACCCACAGGATATGCTGATCGTGCCGTTCCTGGGCCACGGCGGAGAGGTGCGCGGCACGCTCAGCGTGGACGCCCCCCGCGACGGGCGCGCGCCAAGCCGCGACACGATTGAGGTGTTGGAGGTCTTTGCCGACCAGGCCGCCGTCGCCATCGAAAACGCCCAGTTGGTCGAGGCCCTGCAGCGCCGGTTGGAACTGCTCACCTTCTTCAACGAACTGAATCGTTCCGTGACGGCCAATCTTGACCTGTCCAAAGTGCTCAACACGGTCGTCGAAGCCACCGCGCGCCTGGTTCAGTGTGACGGGAGCGTCTTCTTCTTGCAGGACCAGGAGAGCGGCCAGTACGTTCCGATGGCAGCCCACGGCCACACCCTCAAACGTCTGTCGGCCAGGCACGCCGACGGCGCGGGCCTGGTGGAGCAGGCGGCGGCCCGGCGCATGCCGCTCAACCTGGCGGACGTGGCCACCGAGGCGCACGCGCACTACTACGTCTCCAGCGGGGCGACGATTTTGATCCCTCTCGAAATCGGCGGGAACGTGGTCGGCGTGCTGACGGCCGACCGGGAGCAGAAACGGGCCTTCTCTCCCACCGACGTGGCAACGCTGATCGCCCTGGCCGACCAGGTGGCGCTGGCCGTTCAGAGCGCGCGCCTGTTCGACGAGTCGGTCCGCCGCACGAACGAGCTCTCTGTGCTCTTGGAAGCGAACAGCGCCATTTCGTCCACGCTCGATCTGAAGTGGATGCTCCAGGCGCTGGGTGACCGCCTCTTGAACGTGACCGGGGCCGCGCGCTGCCACCTGTCCGAATGGGACCGGGAAAAGGACCTGGTGAGTGTGGTGTGGGAGGTGGGGGAAATGGACCTCTCGCACAGCCGTGTGGGGGCGACGTTCACCGTCGACCACCGCCCGCCGGCAATGACCGAGGTGCTGCTGATTCAAGAAGCGCTGGTTTTGGATGCGGAAGAGCTCTGGCGCGATACGGCGACGCGCGCGCAGGAACGCGAGACGGGGTCGGTGCTCTTGCTGCCGATGGTCGCGCGCGGGCGCACGGTGGGCCTGGTCGAGCTGGAGCAGTTGGCCGAAAGCAGCGGCAGCTTCTCCGCCGACGTGGTGCGGCTGGCGCAGGCGCTGGCGAACCAGGCCGCTGTGGCCATCGAAAACGCGCAGTTGTTCGAAAAGACCCGCCGCTTCAGCGAGGAACTGGAAGAACGCGTCCAGGAGCGCACCGAAGAACTGGCTCAGACATTGGACGAACTGACCACCGAGCGCGACCGTGTGGAGACGCTCTACCGCATCGCCTCCGAGCTCTCTTCCAGCCTGGACATGGACCAGATTCTGACCCGTACCTTGCAGCAGGTCGCCGAGGCCGTGAGCGCCTCCCAGGGCACGATTCTGCTACGGGATTTGGAGACCGACCGCCTCTACCGCCGTGCGGTGGTGGGGGCGGGGGCGGCGCTCCCGCCGGGCGGGGAAGAGTCCACCCTGCCGCGCGGCCAGGGGTTGGGCTGGTGGGTCATCACCCACGGCCAGTCGCTCATCGTCGACGATTTGAGCGCAGACGAGCGGTGGATTCCGCAGAATGCCAAGGAAGAGAAAGAGCGCCGGTCGTGCCTGGCGATTCCTCTGGGCACTGCCGGCGAGGTGCAGGGCGCGTTGCTGCTGTACCACCATCGCAAGGGCTTCTTTGCGGAAGACCATCTGCGTCTGGTCGAGGCTATCGGTTCGCAGATTTCCAACACGATTGGCAACGCCGCGCTCTACAACCTGATTCGCGACCAGGCGGAGCAGTTGGGCTCGATGCTCAAGCAGCAGCGGGTCGAGTCGGCCAAGAGCCAGGCGATTCTGGAGGGCGTGGCCGACGGCGTTATGGTGGCCGATGCGCGCGGCCGGGTGATCCTGTTCAACGCTGCCGCCGAGCAGATCTTGGACATTCCCCGGCAGAGCGTGTTGGGGCGCAGCACGCGCGAGATGTTGGGCCTCTACGGCGCCGAAGGGCGCGCGTGGATGGAGGCGATCAACGATTGGGCGGCCAACCCGGCCGACCGCGCGCCCGGCGATTTCACCGCCGAGCAGATTCAACTGGGCGACCGCATCGTCAGTATCCACGTTTCGCCGTTCATTATGGGGACGGAGTACCTGGGCACCGTGTCTGTGTTCCGTGACATCACCGTGGTGGTGGAGGCGGACCGGGCCAAGAGCGAGTTCGTTTCCACCGTCTCCCACGAACTGCGCACCCCGATGACGTCGATCAAGGGGTACGCCGACCTGCTGGTGATGGGCGCAGTCGGCCAACTGGGCGAGCAGCAGTTGCACTTCATCAACATCATCCGCAACAACGCCGACCGACTGACGACACTGGTCAACGATTTGCTGGACATCTCGCGCATCGAGACCGGGCGCGTCGAACTGAGCCTCAAGGCCGTCTCGATTGCTGAAGTCGTCGACCTGGTGGTCAACACGCTCAAGGGGCGCGCCGAGGAACGAGACCTGGCCCTCAGCGCCGACGTTCCGGATGGTTTGCCGGCCGTATGGGGTGACAACCACCGCATCAATCAGATTTTGACCAACCTGACGGGCAACGCGATCCAGTACACGCCCTCTGGCGGTAGCGTGACGATTTCGGCGCGTGTCAACGCGGACCGGTTGGAGGTGGCGGTTTCGGACACCGGAATCGGCATTTCCAAGGAGAATATCAAGAAAATTTTCGATCGTTTCTTCCGCGTCGACGATCCGCTGGTGCAGGAGACCACCGGCACGGGCCTGGGCCTGGCGATTACCGCCTCGCTCGTCCACATGCACGGCGGAGAGATCTGGGTCGAGAGCGAACTGGGGCAGGGAAGCACGTTCTGGTTCTCGCTGCCGCTGGCGCGTTTTGCCGAAGGCAACGACGAGGCGGATGAATCTATGCGTGTCTTGGTAGAGGAGATAGACTTGTGACCAAAATTCTCGTTGCTGAAGATGAAAGAGATATTCGCGAATTGATCGCTTTTACGTTGCGCTTTGCCGGTTTCGACGTCGTGCTGGCCCGAAACGGCGAAGAGGCGGTCGAGTTGGCCGCGGTCGAGCACCCAGATATGATTATGCTGGACGTCCGTATGCCCAAGTTGACCGGCTACGAAGCGTGCCGCCAGATCAAGAACGATCCGGCATTCGCAGAGACGCCCGTCGTCTTCCTTTCGGCCAAAGGCCAGGATGCGGAAATCCAAATGGGGCTGGAAATGGGGGCCGAGGAGTACATCCTGAAACCCTTCGTGCCCGATGGGTTGGTCGCGCAGGTCAAAGGCGTTTTGGAAAGGAACAAGAAGTAACAAGAGGCAGCTTGTTGTGTGTCATAGTTGGCAGGTGTGGAATCGAGAAGCGTAGAGAACGATGAGCGCAATCATCATTGAGAACGGACTGGTCCACTACGAGGTGTTGGGCCGTGGCAAGCCACTGGTCTTTATTCACGGCTGGTTGGGTTCGTGGCGCTACTGGGTGCCCACGATGGACGACCTCTCGGACCGTTATCGCACGTATGCCCTGGACCTGTGGGGCTTCGGCGATTCTGACCGGCGTAAGGACGGGTATACGCTGGATGGATACGTGGCGCTGTTGCAGCGGTTCATGGATGAGTTGGGCCTGTGGCAAGCGCCGTTGGTGGGCCACGCGCTGGGCGGTGTGGTCGCGTTGCGTCTTGCGGCGACGGCGCCGGAGCGCGTGGGGCAGGTGGTGGCCGTCGGCCTGCCGATGAACGGGAATTCCATCAACCGGACGCTGGCGACGCTTTCCGCCGCCGACCGCGACGTGGCCGGGCGGGTCTTGGGCCGGCGGCAAGTTGCAGCGTATGCGGAAGTTGGCATGGAGACCGACAAGACCGATTCGGCCGCCGTCGCGCAAAGCGTACAGGCGGTGCTACAGGCGGATCTGTTGGAAGACCTGGACCTGATTCAACTGCCGGTGTTGCTGGTCTACGGGAAGAACGACCCGGTCATCATGCCACCGAACGGCGACATCGACGGCGAGTTCGAGGACAACGTGCGCGCGATCTTCCTCGACGACGCGCGCCACTTTCCTATGCTGGAGGAGCCGAACAAGTTCAACCGCCTCGTGCGTGGATTCCTGGAGAGCGGGGGGGACTTCAGCGCCTTGGAAGTGAAGGACGAGTGGCGGCGGCGTTGGCGGTAGGCGTCAACGTTCCAGGATGATCGTCACCGGGCCGTCGTTGTGGATGTCGACCTGCATGTGAGCGCCAAAGACGCCGCGCTGTACCGGCACCCCGGTCGACGCGAGCGTCTGAGCGAAGTGTTCAATGAGCGGCTCTGCCACTTCTGGCAGGGCCGCATCTGTGTATGAGGGCCGGCGTCCTTTGCGGCTGTCGGCGTAGAGGGTGAACTGAGAGACCACCAGCGCCGCGCCTTCGACGTCCAGCAGGCTCGCGTTCATTCGACCCGCAGTATCCTCGAAGATGCGCAGCCCCGCGACCTTGTGCGCCAGCCATTCGGCCTGCTCCTGTGCATCCCCGTGTGTCACCCCGACCAGGATGACGACGCCCGGACCGATGGTGCCCACCGTCTCTCCGCCCACGCTCACCGCGGCCCGGCTAACCCTCTGCAAGACGATGCGCATCCTGGACCCCTTTGGCGCGCCCGCGCCACTGTTCGGCGGGGAAACGCCCCTCGTTTCGCTCCAGCTTGGCCTTCACCGCTGCGGCAACGTCTATCTCCAGCGCGTTGGCCAGGCTGAGGGTGTAGATCAACACGTCGGCCATCTCGTCGGCTACCGCGCTTTTGCGGGCGGGGTCGGCCATTGCCGCGCTGGCCTGCGGCGCGTCGAGCCACAGGAAGTGCTCCATCAACTCCGCCGCCTCGATGGCGATGGCGGTGCTCAGGTTCTTGGGGGTGTGGTACACCTCCCAGTTCCGCGCCGCGATGAAGTCGGCGACCCATTCGCGCAGTTGGGCCAGGGAGGTGTGCGCGTCGGTGGGGTGGCTCATCGGCGCAGCGGCAGCCCGACGGCGTCCTTCACCTCGGTGATGACGGCTTCGGCGATCACCTCGGCGCGCCGCGCGCCCTCGGCCAGCACATCCCACACGTCATCGGGGCGGGCCGACAGCGCCGCGCGCCGCTCGCGCAGCGGTGCGAAATAGGCGGCCAGGTTCTGCGCGAATAGCCGCTTGCACTGAACACAGCCGATCTCGGCGGCGCGGCACTCCCGCTCGATCTGCTCGACCTCGTTGGGAGAGAAGTAGCCGTGTAGTGCGAAGACGTTGCATACCTCAGGATGACCGGGGTCGGAACGGAACCGGCGCGCCGGGTCGGTGACCATCTGCATGACCCGCTGCGTGATCTCCTCCGGCGTGGCAGCGATTTCGATGTGGTTGTCGAGGGACTTGCTCATCTTCTGCTCGCCGTCGGTGCCCAGGACCTTGGGGAACTCGGTGTGCTTGGCTTGCGGCTCGACCAGCACCTCGCCGAAGTGGAAGTTGAAGCGCCGCACAATCTCGCGGGTGATCTCCAGGTGAGCGGCCTGGTCGACGCCGACCGGCACTGTGTCGGCCTTGTAGAGCGCGATGTCGGCCGCCATCAGCACAGGATAGCCGATCAGCCCGTAGTTCACGTTCTCGGGCTGCTGGCGCACCTTCTCCTTAAATGTCGGCAGGCGTTCGAGCCACCCCAGCGGCGTGAGCATCGAGAAGATCGTGTGCAACTCGGTCACCTGGGGCACGTGGGATTGGACGAAGAGGATCGTACCCTTGTCCGGGTCCATGCCCGCGGCCAGCCAGTCCAGAGCCATCTCGTAGGTCCACTCGCGCAGCTTCTCCGTGTCCTGCAGCGTGGTCAGCGCGTGGAGGTCGACCACGCAGTAGACGCAGTGGTAATCCTCCTGCAGGGCGACGTAGTTGCGGATTGCGCCGAGGTAGTTGCCCAGATGTTGGCGGCCGGTGGGGCGAGCGCCGGAGAAGACGCGGCCTTTTTTATCCATGCGGTTTTCCTCCTGAAGTGATGTCTTTGCTAGTGTACCATGGGAAGGGAGGCTAGGCAAGGGAAAATTG
>JAFGOJ010000162.1 GCA_016926575.1 Anaerolineae bacterium
AATGCAGGTTGATCAGTAACTGCTCAGCTACGCTTCGCAATTGCCTCACTCCGCTGCGAAAGGGGGAGTGGGGGTTTTGCGGGCGGCTTCGCCGCCCGCAAAACCCCCACCTTCTTCCTTCGACGCTCCAAGCAGGTAACTACCAGGCGCACAGCCTGAGCAGTTACGTTGATTATACCTGTTGGGAGCTAAAACTCAAATGAGCTTTGTGCTCTTGGTGTTCTTTGTGGTCTATGTGCTCTTTGTGATTTTTGTCCCCTTTGTGGTAAAATGCCCCTAGAAAGGAGCCCGCTATGCCCAGCAATTTGTCCCTACTGATCAACGGCATCAAAACGATTGGACTAGGCCCCGCTCTGCAAGGTGTCGCCCACGCCCTGCGCACCCGCTGGACCGAGATCAAGTTCACCGACTACGTGCCTCTCTTGCCCGCAGCGCCCCCCCACATCGTCACTGCCCCCGGTCGCTTCCGTGACAACACCCGCCACGCGCACGGTGTCACCCTCTCCTTCGCGCGCGCCCAGATCGACGTCACCGTCTTCGCCGCCGACGTGATCCGCGTTCGCCTCTACCGCTCCACCGACGCCCCGCCCACCTTCCCGTACACCCTCGAACCCGGCGCCGCGCCACCTTTCGACGTCGTCCACACCGACGACGCGGTAGAGCTCCACACCGAACGGCTCATCTGCACCGTCTCCAAAACCGACGGCCGCGTGGCCTTCCTCGCCCCAGACCGCGCCCCCATCGCCAGCGACACCGAACCCGCCGGCTGGACCGCCGATGGTCACGCGGCCTGCCGCTGGCAGCTCCAACCCGACGCCCATGTCTACGGCCTGGGCGAACGCACGACGGCGATGGACCGCCGCGGCGCGGCCTTCACCAACTGGAACACCGACCCGCGCACCTACGACACTGGCGACGACCCGATCAACCTATGCATCCCCTTTTGGCTCACCCTCCACTCCGGCGGCGCGCAAGGGTACGCCATCCTGCTGGAAAACACCGCCCGCAGCCAGGTCGACGTGGGCCAGACCGACCCACACGCGCTCGCCGCTGCGGTCGACGAGCAGGCGCTGGGCTACCTCTTCTTCTACGGCCCCGCGTTGAGCCACGTCCTCACCCGCTTCACCGAGTTGACCGGCCGCCACGCCCTCTACCCACGCTGGACCCTCGGCTACCAACAGTGCCGCTGGTCCTACTACCCCGAAGCGCGCGTCCGCCAACTGGCGCGCGACTTCCGCGAGACCCACCACGTCCCCTGTGACGCGATCCACCTCGACATCCACTACATGGACGGCTACCGCTGCTTCACCTGGGACCGCGAGCGCTTCCCCGACCCCACCCGCATGCTCGCCGACCTACACGCCCAGGGCTTCAAGCTGGTCACCATCATCGATCCCGGCATCAAGGTCGACAAACGATATTGGGCCTTCCGCGACGGTATGGAGAAAGACGTCTTCTGCCGCTATCCCGACGGGCAGCTCTGCACCGGCCCGGTGTGGCCCGGCGACTGCGCCTTCCCCGACGTCACCGCGCCCCACGCCCGCACGTGGTGGGGCGACCTCTACCGCGGCCTGCTCGAAGACGGCGTCGACGGCTTCTGGAACGATATGAACGAACCGGCCCTCTTCGGCGCGGACGACGCCACGATCCCTCTGTCCGTCCGCCACAACCTGGAAGGCCAGGGCAGCGACCACCGCCGCGCCCACAACGTCTACGGCCTGCAAATGGTCCGTGCCACCGCCGAAGGCCTCGCCCGCCTGGCTCCCGAACGACGTCACTTCGTCTTCACCCGCTCCGGCTGGACCGGCGTGCAGCGCTACGCCGCCCACTGGACCGCCGACAACCTCTCCACCTGGGAGTCGTTCCGCCTGACCATCCCCATGGTGATGGGGCTGGGCGTCTCGGGCATCGCCTTCACCGGCGCCGACGTGGGCGGTTTCGCCGGCACACCCACCGCCGAGCTGTTCACGCGCTGGCTCCAACTCGGCGCATTCCTGCCCCTCTTCCGCGCCCATACCATCCTGGACAGCCCCGATCAGGAACCCTGGACCTGGGGCGAGCCCTACCTCAGCATCAACCGGGAAACGATCCACCTGCGCTACCGCCTCCTGCCCTACCTCTACACCACCTTCTGGCAATCGACGCAGACCGGCCTGCCGGTGGCCCGCCCGCTCTTCCTCGCCTTCCAGGACGATCCCGCCACCCACGCCCTCCAGGACCAGTTCCTGTGCGGCGACGCGCTGCTGGTGGCCCCGGTGCTGGAAGAAGGCGCGACGCAGCGCTCCGTCTACCTGCCCACCGGGACGTGGTACGACTTCTGGACCGACGCCCGTCACGAAGGCCCAGCACGTATCCAGGTCGAAGCGCCGTTGGAGCGCGTGCCCCTCTTCGTGCGTGCGGGGACCGTCCTGCCATTGGGACCGGTGGTCGAGTACGTCGGTCAGGCCAGCGACGAACCGCTCACCCTCCACGTCTACCCCGGCAATGGGGAGAGCTGCCTGTACGAGGACGACGGGGAAACCCTGGCCTACCAGCACGGCGAGTACCGCCTCACCCATTTCACCCTCACCACCACCCCGACCGGCATCGTTCTGGCGCGCCGCACCGAGGGGCAGCCCGAACCCGACGTGGAGCGGTTCCGCTTTGTCGTGCATGGCGCCAGCGCCCCGCCGTTGACGCTCGCGTGACGGAAGGCTGAATGGGGTGCATGTGTTGTTAGGGGCACACTTGACCGCCGGTTGTCATTCCCGCTTTCGCGGGAATCTATGAGGCGCTTGGATGCCCGCTTTCGCGGGCATGACGGCAGGGCACGGTGACTTGCCCGCGCGACTGCCCCTGGGAGCAGCATCCGGCTGAATGCGCGCTCTTGTGAGAATCCGCCTTCACTGATACAATCATCATCCCCCGCCGCCGACTCACCGCGTTCGCGGTGGTGCCCCCTGCGACGAGGCCAGAGCCACAGCTTACCCTCGGGCACGGGTCGGCTCCGGTAGCGTCGCCAACGTGCTTGCGCTGCCGGCGGCGGGGACTGCGCGATACCCTGATGATCGAAACCATCGCTTCCCTGGATCACCTGTACCGCACATTCGTCCACATCCAACTGCGGTACTGGGCCGGCCATCCCCACCGGAGCCGCTTCTGCCCCGGCGCCGACGGCGAGACGCTGCCCGCCTTCGCCCGGGACCTGGACCGCAACCTGCGCGCTATGTCGGCCCAACTCCGCGCGGGCACCTATCGCTTCTCCCCCTTCTTGGAACGGCGCGTCACCGTGCGCGGCGGCCGGGAGAAACGGTTCAGCCAGGCCACACTGCGCGATACCCTGGTCCAGAAAGCAGTCGCCGCCATCGTCGAACCCGCACTCGACCCTCTGCTGCCGGATTCGCTGCACGCCTTCCGCCGCCGCCGACCGGGCGGGCCGGGCCTCCACCGCGCCCTCAGCCACGCCGCTCAGGTCAGCGCCGCCGAATCCTTCTGGGTGCTCCAAGAGGACGTTCGCGCCTACTACGACCACATCCGCCACGACCGGCTGTTGGAGACCTTGTCGCCGCTCCTGGCCGGACAGCAGCCCGTGCTCGACCTCTACGCCGCTTACCTGGTCGCCCCGCGCCAGGTAGACGGGGTGCTGCAGCCGCGCTCGATGGGGCTGCCCATCGGCAGTACGCTGGCGAACGCACTGGCGAACGTCTACCTCCTGCCGCTGGACCACGCCCTGGGTGAGGCCGGCTTCCACGCTATGCGCTACTGCGACGACGTCTTGGTGTGGGCCGCCGGCCAGGAGGAAGCGCTGGCAGCGCGGCAGGTGATCGTGGAGATCACGCAGGCCTACGGATTGTCGCTCAATCCCGAAAAAAGCTGCCTCGCGCCGCCGAGCGCGCCCTTCATCTACCTGGGCTACGCGTTCGAAGGGCCGCACATGCGCATCGGCCCGCGCGCGACGGAGAAGCTGCGCCGCAAGGTCGCGCGCGTCACCGCCCGCAACCGCTGGCCCCGCCTGACGCCCGCCGACCTGCACACACCCCGCGGGCGGGTGCTCCTGGGTCGCTTGATCGGCGAGGTCAACGCCCAGATCACCGGAAATGCGCTGGGCGCGTGGCCGCGCTACTTTGCCCGCGCCGAATTCGACACACAGTTCCGCGAGCTGGATCGGTGGATTCGCCAGCGCGTCCGCGCGGCCCTGCTCCACCGCTGGCGCGAGAGCGACGCGCGCTACCTGCCCACCGCCCAGTTGCAGGCGCTGGGGCTGAACTCCCTGGTGCATGAGACCTGGCGCTGGCGCAAGGCGTGGCGCGCGCGGAACCGCTCGCTGCTGGCACAGGCAGCCCAGTTGACGCGCCTGCGCGCCAGCCTGGAGCTGACCAAGGCCCGCGCGTGGGACCGCTACCGGCGCTGCCACCGCTTCCGCCCCGGCCCGGACGGGTTGACCCTCGACGACATCGCCGCGGACGAGCGCACCTTCCTCCTGTCGCTCCAAACCGAGCTACTGGCAGGGCGCTACCGTTTCGGCGCGTTCCTCGAATACGCGCGCCCGCGCCAGGGGCGCGACGAGCCGCGCTGGATCGCCCGCCCCGGCCTGGCCGACGCCGTCGTCGCCCGCGCACTGTCTGCCGTCCTTTCTACCGCACTCGAACAGCACCTGCCCCAGCATACCTACGCCTACCGTTCCGGCAAGGGGAACTGGGCCGCGATGGGCCAACTGCGGCGCTGGCTCCTGGAGACGGAGACGCCGTGGGTCGTGCGGGCCGACGTGGCCGGGTTCCTCGACCAGGTCGATCTCTCCGCGTTGGAAGCGCAACTGGGCCGCCTCCTGCCGGCTTCGGGTGAGATGGACGCCGAGCTGCACGATCTTCTGCGCAGCTACCTGTGGGCCGGACGGTGGCGCGCGGAGGAAGGGCTGCTCCCGCGCGCGGAGGGGCTGCCGCGCGGCGGCCCGCTGACGCCGCTGCTGGGCAACCTGGCGCTCCTGCCCCTGGACGAAGCACTCCTGGCGGAGGGGTTCCGCGCCCTGCGCTATGCCGACGATGTGGTCGTCGTGGCGCACACCGAGGCAGAGGCACAGACGGCATGGGCGCTGATCCAGCGCCAGGCGCTCGCGCTCGGCCTGCCGCTCAGCACGGCCAAGAGCGGCGTCTTCTCGCCCACGACGCCCTTCGAATTCCTGGGGTATCGCATCACGGGCCACCACGTCGCGGTGCGCCCCTACGCGCTGAACCGCCTCAAGCGGCGCGTGCGCCGCGTGACACAGCGCCGTCGCTGGCCCCATCTGACCGTGCGGAGCCTGCAGACACCCGCGGGCCAGGCCGAGCTGGCGCGGCTGGTGCGCCAGCTCAACCGGCTGTTGGTTTACGGCGCGGGCTTCGACTGGGCGCGCCGGTTCGCGCGCTGTAGCGACGACGCACAATTCCGCGAGCTGGATCGCTGGATCGCCGACCGGGTGCGCGCGTGCGTCACCGGGCGCTGGTCGCCCCGCAACCGGCGGCTGGTGCCCGCGTATCTGCTGCGGGAGCAGGGACTTGTCAGGCTGGTCGACCTGTATTACCATGCTCGCAGGCGGATCGCCGGTCAGGCCGCACGGTCGGACCTGGCCGTGCGCGTCCAACCGTCCCCAGATGCGGGCCCGGGATAGGGCTCGCGTGCCTCGTCGGCCCTGGGCCGGCCGTCGGAACGATTCGAGCCTGCGGGCACAGGCGCGGCCGGTGGAGGAGCTGCGAACTATGTTCGCCCAAAGACGCCCACGGGCGTCCGCTGGGGGCAAGCAGGGGTAGGGGTCTCTTGGTCCCTACCCCTTGCGTTTTGGGCCACCGCAAACGGGCGAAAATACCGGTTGGTAGGTCGGTCTGAGACCGACCCCTACCAATGGTAACGTTGACCGGAGCCCATTTACGGAAGGGTCCGGGGAAACCCCAAAGTGAATCGCACCCTCTTCGAATACTTCGATTGCAATCAGCCCATAAACTGGTAGAATAAAGGTAACTGCTCACTCTAGTCATTGCGAGCGGCCCGAAAAGCTTGCCCTGAACGAAGCCGAAGGGGCCGCGAAGCAATCTCCTCATCGCGTTTTGGGGATTGCCCCCGATTTCTCGGGGACAGGCTTCGGGCGCTCACGCGCCCTCGCAATGACCCGCCGGCGGGAAGGCTGAGCAGTTACGAATAAAGAATCAAAACCATCCGAAGGAGAGATCGCATGCAACCAACCGCCACCGTCCAGATGGAGTTTCACATCTCCCGCGAGGCGCGCGAGCGCTACCAATTCGACCAAACCCTGTTCGCGCTGAGCGGCAACGCCCTCTTCGCCAACTTCCACGCCGCGCGCGTCTTTGCGCAGCGCATGAACGAAAAGCGCGACCTGGTCAGCTTCCCCGAGCGGGCGGTCAAGGCGGCTCAGATCAACGCGATGGGGTTGATCGACGAGATCCTGCACTACGTGATCGGCGTGTACCGCGAGCAGCGGAACCCCAACGCGATGGAGGCGAGTCTGACGTGGCTGGACGAGCACCTGGGCCGCGATACGGTCGACGCAGCGCTGCGCCAATTCGTCGACACGTTCCCGCCCGTCGCCGTCTACCGGCGCGCCGTGAGCGCCGAGGCGTACCTCGCAGGTACGACCGCCGGCGTCTCTCACCGGCAGGTTGCCCTCGAAGAGCTGTTGCTGCTCTGGCTGACCAACGCCAACCCGGCCTTCTCTCCATTCATGGAACTGTTCGAAGACGACGCGCTGGAAAAACAGACCGCGTACAAAGACATCATCGCCGGGGTGCGAGCATTTCTGGATACCCAGCCCACCTTCGGGCCGGACGAAAAGAACCTGGTCGATATGCTGCGCGATCCCGCCATCGCCGTGCCCCACTCGCTGCCCGGCCAGTTGGAGTACATCCGCACGCGCTGGGGCTACCTGCTCGACAAGTACCTGTACCGCCTGTTGAGCAGCCTGGATTTCCTGGAGGAGGAAGCCAAGATCGCGTTCCTCGGGCCCGGCCCAACGCGCGTGACCGATTTCGCCGGGATGGGATTGGGACTGGAGCCGGAGCGGTTCAGCCCGGACCAGGACTGGATGCCCAACCTGGTGTTGATCGCCAAGAACGCCTACGTGTGGCTGGACCAGCTTTCGAAACGCTACCAGCGTCCCATCCACCGGCTAGACCACGTGCCAGACGAGGAACTGGACACCCTGGCGCGTTGGGGATTCACCGGCCTGTGGCTGATCGGGCTGTGGGAGCGCAGCCAGGCATCGCAACGCATCAAGCAGTTGTGCGGCAACCCCGACGCGGTGGCCTCGGCCTACTCGCTCTTCGGCTACGACATCGCCCAGGACCTGGGCGGCGACGAGGCGTACCAGAACTTGCGGGACCGCGCCTGGCAGCGCGGCATCCGCCTGGCCGCCGACATGGTGCCCAACCACATGGGCATCGATTCGCGCTGGGTGATCGAGCACCCCGACTGGTTCGTTGGCCTCGACTACAGCCCCTTCCCCTCGTACAGCTTCGACGGGCCGAACCTCTCGCAGGACGAGCGGGTGGGCCTCTACCTGGAGGATCACTACTACGACCGCACCGACGCGGCGGTGGTCTTCAAACGCGTCGACCACTGGAGCGGCAGCGCGCGCTACATCTACCACGGCAACGACGGCACCAGTATGCCGTGGAACGACACAGCCCAGCTCGACTACCGCATGCCGGAGGTGCGCGAGGCGGTGATCCAGACCATCCTCCACGTGGCGCGCAAGTTCCCCGTCATCCGCTTCGACGCGGCGATGACCCTGGCGAAGAAGCACTACCAGCGACTGTGGTTCCCCGAGCCGGGCACCGGCGGCGCGATCCCCTCGCGGGCAGAGTACGGCATGACCAAAGCCGCCTTCGACGCGGCAATGCCCCAAGAGTTTTGGCGCGAGGTCGTCGACCGCGTGGCGCAAGAAGTGCCCGACACGCTCCTCCTGGCCGAGGCGTTCTGGCTGATGGAGGGGTACTTCGTCCGCACCCTGGGCATGCACCGGGTCTACAACAGCGCCTTCATGAACATGCTGCGGGATGAAGAGAACGCCAAGTATCGCTCGGTGGTCAAGAACACGCTCGAGTTCGACCCGCGCATCCTCAAGCGCTACGTGAACTTCATGAACAACCCCGACGAGCGCACCACGGTCGATCAGTTCGGCAAGGGCGACAAGTATTTCGGCATCTGCACGCTGATGGCGACGATGCCGGGCCTGCCGATGTTCGGCCACGGCCAGATTCAGGGGTTCGCCGAAAAGTACGGCATGGAGTTCCGGCGCGCGTACTGGGACGAGCAGGCGGACCCGCACTTGATTGCGCGTCACGAACGGGACATCTTCCCCCTGTTGCGCCGGCGCTATCTGTTCGCAGGAGTCGAAAGCTTCTTGATGTACGACTTCTTCACCCCCGAGGGGCACGTCGACGAGAACGTCTTCGCCTACTCGAACCGCGCCAGAGACGAGCGCGCATTGGTGGTCTACCACAACCGGTTCGCCGAGACGCGCGGGTGGATTCGCAGCTCGGTGGCGTACCTGGCCCAGACCGGGGGCGAGGAGGAGCGCCTGGTGCAGAAGACGCTGGGCGAGGGCCTGGGGCTGCACAACGACGAGCGGTTCTTCGTCATCTTCAAGGACGAAATCGCCGGGATGGAATACATCCGCAGCAGCAAAGAGCTGTGCGAGCGCGGGCTGTACGCCGAGCTGCGGGCATACCAGTGCCACGCTTTTGTCGATTTCCGCGAGGTGGAAGACGACGGCGCGCACCACTACGCCCAGTTGAACGCCTACCTGGGCGGGCGCGGCGTGCCCAGCATCGAAGAGACGAAGCGCGAAATCCTGCTCCAACCCATCCACCACGCCTTCCGACGCGTGGTGAATGCCGACGTGCTACGCGCGCTGATCGCGGCGCAGGCAGACGCGGCAGCCGACGCGCGCATCGCAGCAGAGCTCGACGCACTCGAACCGCACGTCCTGGCCCTGCTGGCCGAGGCCAAACGGGTCTCCGCAGGCTGCGGCGACGAAACGGTCATCGCTGGAGACGTCCGACGCACGCTGGAAGCAGTGCTGCGCCTGCCCACCCTGCCGGAGGGCCTGCCGACTGGCGGAGCACTGGCCGCGCTGGTCGCTTGGGCCTCGACCCACGCACTGGGCAGGGTCGTCGATGCGAGCGACTTCGAGGCCATCAGCCGCAGTTGGCTGGACGAGTGGATGCTGGGCAAGGCCATCGCCGGGGCGCTGCAAGACCTTGGGTTGGACGAGGGAGCGGCCTGGCACGCCGTCGCGGTCGTCAAGGTACTGACCACGCACCGACGCTGGTTCGAGGAGCGACTCTCGGAGACGGACCCGGCCTACCCCGTGCTGCGGACCTGGCTGGGCGACGCCGAGGTGCAGGCGTTCGTCGGCGTCAACCGCTACCAGGGTGTGCTGTGGTTCCACCGTGAGTCGTTCGAGCAGTTCCTGGGATGGATGCAGGCGCTGGCGGTCGTCGAGCTCACGTCTGACCCGCAGCGAGAGGCGGAGGAAACAGCGCAGGCCATCGCCGCCTGCGACGCCATCGTCGCGGCGCTCCGGGATGCAGCGGACGCATCGGATTACCAGGTAGAAAAGCTGTTGAACGCGGCGAAATAGCTATGTCACCCTTCTTCCTGATCGCTTTCGTCGCCATCGCGCTGCTGTTCGATTTCTTGAACGGGTTTCACGACAGCGCCAACATCGTCGCCACGATGATCTCGTCGCGGGCGATGGAGCCGCGCCAGGCGCTGGGACTGAGCGCCGTCGCGCACCTGGCCGGCCCGTTCCTCTTCGGCGTGGCCGTGGCCACCACCATCGGCCACGAGGTGGTCGAGGAATCGGCCGCGACGGTCACTGTGGTGACCGCGGCCCTCACCGCAGCCATCATCTGGAACGTGGTGACGTGGTTCTTGGGCATCCCGTCCAGTTCATCCCACGCGCTCATCGGCGGGATGATCGGTGCGGCGGTCCTCCGGCACGGGTTCGACGCGGTGCTCCTGCCGGGCATGCTCAAGATTCTGCTGACGCTGCTGATCTCTCCGGTGGTGGGGTTGGTTGCCGGGCACGCCTTGCTGAAGCTCGTGCTCTTCCTGGCCCGTGGGGCAACGCCGCGCATCAATACCTTCTTCAAACGCGCCCAACTGGTCACCGCGACTGCCCTGGCGCTGAGCCACGGGGCGAACGACGCGCAGAAGACGATGGGTATCATCACGATGGGCCTGCTGGCCAGCGGGGCCATATCGAGCTTCAAGGTGCCGCTGTGGGTCATCGCGGCGTGTGCCGGATCGATCGCGTTGGGCACGTCGATGGGCGGGTGGCGCATCATCCGCACCCTGGGCGGCAAGTTCTACAAGATTCGGCCCGTCCACAGCTTCACCTCTCAAGCGGCCTCGGCCTGCGTGATCATCGGCGCGGCCCTCATCGGCGGGCCGGTCAGCACCACCCACGTGGTCAGCTCGACCATCCTGGGGGTCGGTTCGGCCGAGCGGGTCAATATGGTACGCTGGGGCACGGCCAGGCAGATCGTCATCACCTGGGTATTGACCATCCCGGCCGCAGGGGTGATTGCGGCGCTTGTCCATTTAGCACTAGAAAGGATTATGTTGTGAAAGGTTGGCTATCTCGATTCTTGAAACCCAAGCCCGATCGATTCATCGAGCTGTTGATCCAGCAAGCCGAGTACACCGTCGAGGGTATGGCGGCGCTGTCCAGCTACGTAGAAAATCCCTCGACCGAGCACGCGAACGAGGTCACGCGCATCGAAAAGGAGGCGGACGAGGTGCGCCGCATCCTGATCGACGAATTGAACCGCACCTTCGTCACCCCCATCGACCGGGAAGACGTACACGCCCTCTCGCGCGCCATCGACGACATCCTCGACTACGCCTACACGACCGTCGGTGAGATGGAAATTTTGAAGGTCAAACCCAACGAGTACCTGCGGCGGATGGTCTCACTGCTGGTCGACGCGGCAAACGAGATTCACATGGCCGTGATACGCCTCTCGGACCATCCTGGCGTGGCCGAAGATCACGCTGTGCGGGCCAAGGCACTGGAAAACCGGGTCGAGTGGGTCTACCGGGAGGCGATTGCGGCGCTGTTCAGTATGCCCAAGGACGTTGACCACGTCGTTGAGATGCTCAAGCTGCGCGAAACGTACCGCCACATCAGCAACGCAGCCGACCGCGGTGACGAGGCGGCGAACATCATCAGCGACATCGTCGTCAAGATAACCTGAAAGGGTGAGCAGCTTTGGCCGAGTACGGTGAACCCCTCAGCGAGCGCGAGTTGGAGATTCTGGCGGAAATCGCCACCGGTGCGACGAACCGCGAGATTGCCTACACGCTGAACATCAGCCCTAACACGGTCAAGGTGCACCTGCGCAACATCTTCACCAAGCTGGGGGCCGAATCGCGCACCGAGGCGACGGTGATCGCAGTGAAACAGGGGCTGGTCAATCTGCCTGCCCCGGTGGACGAAGGGGCGGAAGAAGTCGCCGCGGCATTGCATCAAGAGGCGGTCCCCGAGCCGCTGCCCCCGTTGGCCTGGCCGCGCCGGATCGCTCTGGTCGTTGCGGCGCTGGCGGTGCTGCTAGCGACCGTCGTCGCGTGGCCGCGGGCTTCGCAAGCGGTACAGGCACCGGGCGACGTCCTTCCCCCGCGCATCGGCGGGGAAGACGGCGGCACCTCTCTCGTGGGGGATGCCACGCATTGGTCCGAAATGGCCCAGATGCCCACCCGGCGGGCCGGACTGGCGCTGGCAGCCTGGAACCACCGCCTCTACGCGATCGGCGGGGAAGGCCCCGACGGCACGACCGGCGTCGTCGAAGTCTACAACCCGCAGAGCAACGTGTGGCAGCGCGCTGCCGGGAAGCCCACCCCCGTCGCTTACGCTTCCGCCGGCGTGGTCGATGGAGCGATTTACGTGCCGGGCGGATGCACAGACAGCGGCGCGGCGATTGCGACGCTCGAAGTTTACAACCCCACATCCGATAGCTGGTCGGAAGCAGCGCCGCTGCCGACGCCGTTGTGTGCCTACGCTCTGGCGGTCTACGATGGGCGCATCTACCTGTTCGGCGGCACGAACGGGAACGAGGCGTTCGGAACGACGCTGGCCTATTCCCCGCAGGAAGATCGGTGGGAGGCGCTGACGTCGCTGCCCGACGCGCGGACAGCCGCGGCAGCAGCCGTGCTCAACGAAAGGATTTACGTCGTTGGGGGATACGCCGCCGGCAGGGAGCTGAACGCGTGTGCCGTGTACGTGCCCGAAGAGGATCGCTGGGACGCATGCGCCCCGCTGACCATCGCCCGCAGTGGGTTGGGGCTGGCTCCCATCGGCGGGTGGGTGTACACCATCGGTGGAGGGGACTACCTGGGCTTCAACGAGCGGTACGACCCTCGCACCGACTATTGGACGGCCATCGACACGCCCATCACCGGCATCTGGCAGAGTCCAGGCGTCGCCCAGCTCGACAGCGCCATCTACGCCATGGGCGGGTGGAGCAACGATTATCTGGGGTTGAACCTGGCGTTCGAACCGCTGCCGATTCAGTTGTTCCTGCCCATCACCGAGGGCTAGAGGGGTTCTCCGGCCAGTTTGGCGATCTTGGGGCCGGCCTCGCGCCAGGAGATTCTCGACAGCCCCAATTTCTGGCGCAGCCGGTTGGCATCCATGCCCGCTTTGTAATCCCGCACGGCACAGGTCCAGCGCAGCATCTTGAACGAGAGTCCATCGCTCAAGCCGGCCTGCGCGGCCACGTCAGCCAGAATGTACTCCAGATTTCGCGCCGTCCATGGGAAGAGCGTCTGGTGCAGTTCGTACTGGGTGCGGTACTCGGCCAGCACTGCGGGCCAATCGGCAGGCAGCAGCAGTTTGCGTTCTTTGTGCCGGTGGCGCGGGTCGGCATAGCGAATCCACAGAAAGGGCTTTTCGGGGTCGGAGAGGTCGACGTGGTTGACGACGATGCCCATACACTCCCCTTTTTTGATGCCGGTGTGCAGCAAGAGTGTGAAGAGGAGATGGGGCCGGGCGTCGGGATGCTCGCCCCTGCGCAGCGCCTGGGTGACCGCCAGGGCACGCTCGACGTCCTCGTCGGAGAGGGCCTCCGGGAGCGGGGTCATCACCGGCTTGTGGATGACCGGGGCCGAGGGGTCCTCCGCCAGCACGTTCGTTTCGGCCAGCCAACCGAAGAAGACCTTGAGCGTCGTCACACGGCGAGCGAGGGATTTGGGGTTGCAGGGCACGCCGCGGTCGTGCGTCAGCCAATGCACAAAGCTGTTGAGGTCGCGCGTGCCGATCTGGTCGATGGCGGTGCCCACACCGATGAACTCCGCCAGAATTTGCAGGTCAGAATTGAACGCATCGACCGTGTGCGCACTGAAGTTGCGCTGATGCATATATCCCTGGAACGCCTCCACGGCAGTGCGTAAGGACGCCTGAGCAGAGAGAGCCATCGTCGCCTGCGGGGTATCCTTTCCATCCATTGCGCACCTCCATTTTTCGCATAGGTGTGTCAGAACAATTGTACTGCTGCACACACGAATCGTCAAGTCTGTTTGCCACAACTCGACTTTGCCAGCAGCCAAAATCGTGCTATACTGTCAAGCGTGTCAGTTTTCTACGACACCAACGCCTACCCATTGTCCGATTTGGCAAATTTTTAATATCTCTGTATACTTATTCGTGAGGGAGCAATGGAACAAGGCGAGCAGGCCCAATACATAGAGCACTGGGCGGAGCGCATCGAGCGCGCCGGAATGGTATCCATCACGACGGCCCTGTTGGAAGCGGCCCGCCCGCTCGGCTTTTTAGCCAGCCAGGTGTTACTGTTGGGGGAGCCTCTGTTGAGCGGCTTCACCGCTTCGAGCCCGGTGCGCCGGGTCGCAGAGATGATCGAAGACCCCGATCAAGTCGATCTGTTGTTGCAGCGGCTATCGAAAGGCGAAAGGCTCTAGGAGAAAAAGACCATGGGAGCCCTGACAGGCGGCTTAGGTACAACTATGATAGCAGCCGTTCTCATCATCGTCACGGGCGTCGTGCTGTGGGTGCTGACGATCCGGGTGCGCACGGGGCGACGGCCCACCATCCGCCCCCTTCCGGCCTTCGACGAGCTGCCCTCCGAGCTCGGCAGGGCGGCGGAAGCCGGTGCGACGCTGCACGTCGGGTTGGGAACGGGAGGCATCACAGGCCATCAAACGGTCACGTCGCTGGCCGGGCTGGAGGTTCTGGAAGGGATCGCCAGCACAGCCGCAGCGTACGGCATCCCGCCGCTCGTCACAGTGGGTGACCCCACCCTGCTGCCGTTAGCGCAGGACGTGATGAGACGCGCTTGCATCCGCGCCGGGGTCCCCGAACGATACAAACCCACTTCCGTGCGGTTTATCGCCCCCTCCCCCGCCGCCTACGCGATGGGAGCCAGTGACTTGTTGACCGAAGAAAAGCTCAACGCCAGCGTGTTGGCCGGATGGTTCAACGAAGAGGTCGTCCTCCTCACCCACAGTGCAGAGAAAGCCGGGCTGTTTCAATCCGCCGCCACCGACCAACTGCGCGCCCTGGGCGCGCTCTACCCGGCCGATACACTGCTGGCCGCCGGCGAAGAACTGTTTGCCGGCGGAGCCCAACTGACGCAGTATGCGTCGCGGTTGGCCAGCCTGACGGTCCAAGACGGGTTGCGCCTGTTGTTCATCCTGGTCGTTCTCGTGTCTGCCGTCATCAATCTTGTGTAGGTCAAATCGATGGAACGTCTTTTCAAGCAAATTCTGCCCACGCTGATCGCCATCGGTGCCGGTCTCCTGATGCTCGTCGGCTATCTGGTCCCGGTGCCTGACCTGACCGCTCTGTTGGTGCACTGGGCCGTCGTCGTGGCAGCCTTTGCCCTGATATTGGGGTTCTTCAACGTGCTCCGCGTGCACCTGACCCGCTTCTTCCGTGGGAAGAAGGGCTGGCCGTACAGCATCGCGCTGCTCATCACGGCCCTGGTCTCCTTCGGCGCGACCACGATCAGGCTGCTGCCGGGGTTATTGGACGACCCCACTCTGCTCCCGAGCAGCATTATGAACATCACACGCCAGATCAGCGACGGCGTCTTCAACCACGTCATCCTGCCCTTGGAAGCCGGTGCCGCCGGGTTGATCGCTTTCGCCCTGGTATTGGCCGCCTTTCGCTTGATGCGCAGCAAGCGCAGGAACACCGTCGAAGCCATCATTTTCTTGATCGCTGCACTCATCGTGTTGCTGGCCGCCACTCCCTTGCCCAACTCAGGCTGGATCGCCACGTTCCGTGACGGCGTGGGCTTTCTGGCGTTGGCCGGGATGCGTGGACTCTTGATTGGCGTAGGGCTGGGCACGCTGGTGGTCGGCGTCCGAATCATTACCGGGCTGGACCGGCCCCACAGCGACATTTAGACCGAGGCATCCGATGACTCAGTGCCCAAAGTGTGGGACGATAAACTCAGAAGGAAGTCGCTTTTGCAATACCTGCGGTGCTCCGCTGAAAGGTACCGGTGTCCGCTGCCCCAGATGCAACGAAATCAACCCCACGGGGAACGTCTTCTGCGATAAGTGCGGCGCGCGGCTGGTGGCACCGCCCGCCGAACTGCGCGAGCAAGACCTGCCGGGCCACGAAGACGCCGCCCATGCTCACAAAGCACCGATTAAAGGTCTTTCACTGCCCACCATTCCATTGAACGAATCGTCCTCTCCAGCGGAAGAAGAGCCGGATTGGCTCTCGCAACTGCGGGCCGCAGACGATGACGCTCGCACGGAAACGCCGGACGAATCGCCCGGCATGCCCGACTGGCTCAGCGGTGTCCTGGAGGAACCCGCGCCCTCGTTCTACGAGGACGAGCTGCCCGCGGACGAAGAACCCATCGGCATACCCGACTGGCTCAGCGGCGCCGCCGAAGAATCCGCGCCCTCGTTCTACGAGGACGAGCAGCCCGCGGACGAAGAACCCATCGGCATACCCGACTGGCTCAGCGGCGGCGCCGAAGAATCCGCGCCCTCGTTCTACGAGGACGAGCAGCCCGCGGACGAAGAACCCATCGGTATGCCCGACTGGCTCAGCGGCGGCGCCGAAGAATCCGCGCCCTCGTTCTACGAGGACGAGCTGCCCGCGGACGAAGAACCCATCGGCATACCCGACTGGCTCAGCGGCGCCGTCGAAGAATCCACGCCCTCGTTCTACGAGGACGAGCAGCCCGCGGACGAAGAACCCCTCAGTATGCCCGACTGGCTCAGCGGTGCCGCCGAAGAATCCGCGCCCTCGTTCTACGAGGACGAGCAGCCCGCGGACGAAGAACCCATCGGTATGCCCGACTGGCTCAGCGGCGTGGCCGATGAACCCGCACCGCGCACCTCGTTCTACGAGGACGAGCAGCCCGCGGACGAAGAACCCCTCAGTATGCCCGACTGGCTCAGCGGCGTGGCCGACGAACCCGCACCGCGCGCCGCGTTCTACGAGGACGAGCAGCCCGCGGACGAAGAACCCCTCGGTATGCCCGACTGGCTTAGCCAGGCAGCAGACACGCAGGTCGCTTCGACCGCCGCGGCGGAACCCGCCTTTGACGGGGAAGAGGACGGCGCTGTCCCCGACTGGCTGCGCGAATTGGGCGAAGCGCCCACGGCCGTCACACCGTCGCCTGACGTCTTCGCGGAGACGTCGAGAATGGAGCCGCCGGAGATTGCCGCCCCCATCCCAGGCGATATTCCCGACTGGCTGCGCGAAATGGAGCAGGAAGCCCCAGCCGCCCGGCCGGTCGAAGAACCGACAGCAGGGCCAGAGATTCCGGACTGGCTCCAGGAGGCTGCGCCAGCCCCAGGCGGACGCGCAGCGTTCGACACAGGACCGGCAACCCCTGTTTTCCGCGCCGAGGAAGCCGAAGATACGGGCAGCTTGGAACGCGGCGCCATTCCCGACTGGCTGATGAAGATGAAACCGGGAAGCACGCCGGCCGAAGAATCGCAGCCCCCCCGCCCTGGTGGCGCTGCACAGCCCCCTATGGGGGCCGAAGAGGGCTTAGCGCCCGCCGAAATTCCCGATTGGCTGGAGGCGTTCCGCCCCAAAGCGGCAGAAGCGGCAGTGCCCAGAACAAAACTGGGAATGGAGGAAGAAGGCGTCTTGGAAGGCTTGAGCGGAACGCTGCCTTCGAGCGCCCTTTTCGAAACGACGGGCAAAGTCGAGGCGGTGGTTCCAATGGCGACGAGCGAGGCCGCTTTCGCCCGCGCCCAACTGCTCCAGGAACTGCTCACCCGCCCGATGGTCCCCGTCCTCAAGGAAGAAGAGCGCGCGCAGAAACGCACCGCGAGCTGGACGATCCAGCACGCGCTCGTCATGCTGTTGATCCTGGCGGCCATTCTGTCGCCGCTGGTTATAGAGATGGTAGGGTTCCAACTGACTGCCGTCGACATACCGGGACTCTCGCCCAGCGCGCTGCCGGCCTTCAACGAGATCGAAGTGCAGATACAGCCCGGCACGCCCGTTCTGGTCGCCTTCAACTACGGGCCAGGCGAAGCGGACGAAATGGACCAGGTAGCCACGGCGCTGCTGGTTCACCTGCTGCGTAAAGAAGCCCAGGTAACCGTCATCAGCACACGCCCTGAAGGCCCCATACTGGCCGAGCGACTACTGGCCGACCTGGTGGCACGTGGGATGGTGGACGAAGCCGCGCGGGCGGAGCACGTAACCAACCTGGGGTACCTGCCGGGGCAGGCAATGGGCGTCCAGTCGGCGCTGCGCAACCTGACCGACCTGTCGGCCTATTTCTCCTTCGAGGAGAACCTGTCGACCGGGGATGTGACGTCGGTGGAGGACGTGGCGTTGATCGTCGTGTTGGCGGGCGAGGCGTCGGAGCTGCAGACCTGGATCGAGCAGACCGCACTGCTGAACGCGCCGCCGCCGATGGTGGCGGGAATCAGCGCCCGCGTCGAGCCGCTGTCGATGTCGTACCTGCAAAGCGGAGGGGCACTGCGCGGTGTCGTGACGGGGCTGGTGGGAGCTGCTTCTTACAGCCGCGCCCTCGGCCTGGACGATGCCCGCCTGGCAGTACAGGTTCAGTCCCTGGCTCTGGTTCAACTCGTCGTCGCCGGCCTGATGGTGGTGGGAGCGGTTATCTTCATGTTAAGAGGCAAAAGATGACGGCAGAACTCGCGCAACTAATTGGCGGGGGAGTGGGAGCCCTGTTGGCGCTGCTCATCCTCAGCTACATTTTGCTGGGCGACAATCCGCTCTACCGGTTGGCACTCCACATTCTGGTGGGTGCCAGCGTGGGGTACGCCGTCGCCGTGACGCTCGTCACCGTGCTTTTGCCCGAGATGCTCAGGCTGTACCGGGGGAACACGGTCGAGACCGTGCTGCCCATCCTGCTCGGCTTGATGCTGATGTTCAAGGTATCGCCCCGCCTGGCGACGCTGGGCAACTTTTCAACCGCGTTTCTGATTGGAGTCGGGGCCGCTGTAGCCGTTGGAGGAGCGCTCCTGGGCACGATCCTCCCCCAGTCTACGGTTTCGACACGAGGCCTGTCGGGCCTCTTGCTGGCGCTGGGGACCGCGTTGGCGCTGTTGGCCTTCAACTTCACAGTGCGCAAACAGAAGCATTCGCTCGCCTCGGGGTCGGGGACGATGGGAATTCTGGTCGGGTTTGGGCGCGTCTTCCTCGTCGCTGCGTTCGGCGCGACGTTCGCGGGCGCGATCATTGCCAGCCTCTCGGTGCTGACCGGCCGCATCTACATCATCGCCGACAGTTTGCAGCTTCTGATCGAGTTCTTTAGGGGATAGTTCAGCGTAATGGGAACGGAAGAAAGCATCGGCTCGATACTGGCCATCGACTGCGGAACCGTAAAGACCAAGGCGGTGCTTCTGGATCGCGTGGGTGGTGCTTACCGTTTCGTCGCTCGCGGTGAGGTGCTCACCACCGCCGATGCCCCCTGGTACGACATCGCGATTGGGGCACAACACGCCATCGCGCAGATCGAAGAGGTCACCGGCCGCTCTTTCTTGGACCAGACCGGGCACATCGCCACGCCGGAGAGAGAAGGGGTTGGCATCGACGCGGTGATCGTCCTGTCCAGTGCGGCCGCGCCGCTCAAGGTACTGTTGGCGGGGTTGGTGCCGGATATGAGCCTGGCCAGCGCCAGGCGCGCAGCCGAAGGCACGTATTCGAGCATTGTGGGGACGATCAGCCAAAACCCGGCGGTGGGTTGGCTCTCGGTGGAAGACCAGGTGCGCCTGATCTCCGACAGCCACCCGGAGGTCGTCTGTATCACCGGGGGAGTCGACGATGGCGCGACGCTGCCCATTCTCCAAATCATAGAGGCGACGGCGCTGGGCTGCTCGATGGTCAGCGAGGAGAGCCGTCCGAAGGTTTTATTTGCCGGCAACAAGGCCCTGCGCAAGAAAACCGTCAAAGTGCTGGGCGAACGGACGGAGGTGCGCTCCACCGACAACGTCCGCCCTGAGCCGACGGGCGAAAACTTGCACGCGCTGCGCTCGGAACTCGAAGCGATCTACACATCCCAGAAACTGCAACTGTTGCCCGGCGGGGATATGCTCGAACAATGGAGCACGCTTCCCATCACCCCTACAGCGAAAGCGTTCTCGCAACTGATCCAATACATCTGGCACCTGGACGAGTTCGATAAGGGCACGTTGGGCCTGGACATCGGCGCGGTTCACACATCGGTTGCGGCTGTATTCGACGGGGAGCTGCATCTGACCATCCACAGCGATTACGGGACGGCGTTCAGTGGACGGCGGTTGCTGGAAGAGAACCCCAAGGCGATCTTGCGCTGGGTTCCTACAGGGATAGAGCTGGAGCAAGCGCAGGCGATACTGATCAATAAAGAAACGCGTCCGTGGACCGTGCCGCAGGAGCCGGAGGAGTTGTGGCTGGAGCAGGCCGTGACGCGAGAGGTGATTCGCAAAGCCATCAAAGCCGCCAACGCCGGTTGGCAGGCCAACAGTGTGCAGCGCTATCCGAATCTCATCCCCATGTTCGACCCGATTTTGTTGACCGGGGGGGCCATTGCCGGCGCACCGCGGCCCGGGCAGGCCGCGCTGATCGCACTGGACGCGATCCAACCGATCGGAATCAGCACGCTGTTGCTCGACCGGTACGGGCTGGCGCCGATGCTGGGCGGTATTGCGCGCCTGAAGCCGCTGGCGACGGTGGAGACCCTCGACAGCGGCAGCATCGTGAACCTGGCAACGGTCGTCACCCCGGTCGGCGTGGCCCGCGAAGGCGACATCATCCTGCGCGTCAGCATCGAGTACGAAGAGGGCGGCTCGCTCGAGGTGGAAGTTTCGCTCGGCTCGCTCGAAGTGCTGCCGCTCCCGCCTGGGCAAGAGGCCGTGCTGGAGCTGCATCCGGTCAAACGCCACCGCTTCGACGTGGGATTGGGGGGGCCGGGGAAGGGCGGCCGCCGCCGCGTGCGGGGCGGGCTGGCCGGGTTGATCATCGACGCCCGCGGGCGGCCCCTGCGCCTGCCCGACAACCCAGAGGAATGCCAGGCCAAAGTGCAGCAATGGCTGTGGGATGTGGGAGGGTAACCGATGATTGTCTATCCGTCGCAGACCATGGCCACGCCACTGACGGCAATCCGGCGCGAGCGCGTGCTGCCCGTCGCCGGTGAGATTCTGGTCAAGGAAGGGGAATCCGTCGAACCGTTTCAGGTGATCGGGCGCGCGCTGGTACCGGCCGGATTCCAGATCGTGAACGTCGCCCGCGACCTGGGTGTCCCCCCGGCGAAAGCAGCCAAATATCTCAAAGTGAAACCCGGTCAAAAAGTCAAGAAGGACGACCTCGTCGCCGAGTTGCGCGGCATCTCTGCACTGATGGCTGTCTTGTTCGGCATGGCAGTGCGGCCCTCTCGTTCCCCGCTGGACGGGACGGTGACCGATAGTGGCGGGGGCAGGATTCTAATCGAAGCGTTCCCCAAGGAAATCGAATTGCGCGCCAATTATCACGGCGTCGTTTCGCGCGTCGTCCCCGAGTGGGGCGTCTACCTGCGCATCACCGGGGCGGTCATTCAGGGCAACTGGGGCAACGGCAAAGAGAGCGCCGGCGTCCTGAAGCTGATGTCGAAGAGCAACGACAAGCCCATCCGTGCGCGCTCAATCGACGGTTCGTGCACCGGCGCGGTGCTGATTGGCGGCAGCCGGATCGACGCGAGTGTCTTGGAGAAGGCCATCGAAATCCAAGCGCGCGGGATCATCAGTGGCAGCATCGACCCCGGCGCCATCGAGATGGCCAACCAGGCCACTTTCCCGGTCATCGTCACCGAAGGCGCGGGGGTGTGCCCTATGTGCCCACACATCTACCGCCTGTTGGCGACAAATGACGGGCGAGAGGCCACCCTGAACGCCAGCTTCAAGTCGCACTGGGGCGTGGCCCGGCCGGAGGTGGTCATTTCGCTGCCCGCAGAACCAGGGATGGAGTTCCAGGAAGCTCTGGACAGGCCGCTCAAAGTGGGAGATACAGTGCGTGCAATCCGGACGCCTCATCTGGGGACGGTCGGAACGGTCGTCGAATTTCCAGCCTGGTTGCGCACGAGTGCAGGGTCGCAGCTCCCGGCAGCTAAAGTTAAAACCGAGGGCGCTCAGGAAAACATCCTCATTCCATTGTCGAACCTGGAAGTCCTGCGCTAGCCCGGACGGGTAGGTGCCGGAGGCCGACTTCACATTCGAACGCGAGTTGTACACCAGCCGTAACTGCTCAGGCTGTGCGCCTGGCAGTTACCCGCTTGGCACGTCAAAGGGAGAAAATGGGGGTTTTGCGGGCGGCTTCGCCGCC
>JAFGOJ010000163.1 GCA_016926575.1 Anaerolineae bacterium
CGCCTTGCGGTCGCGCATAGGCGCCCGCTGCACGATCACCGCCCCCATCGTGCCGAGGATGCTCGCCGGCATCGGCACGAAATAGGGCAGGCTGACGGGCGAGCCGTAGCGCCGCGCGACGACGTAGTGCGCCATCTCGTGAGACAGCAGGATCGCCAGCAGCGCCGCTGCGAAAGGCAATCCAGACAGATACCAGTTCACGCTGTCCAGGTCGACGTTCGGGGAGAGGCCCGCCAGCATCGTGCTCAGCGCCGTGGCCAAAAAGAGGGCCAGGTTGATCCACCGGCGGCGCGGTTCGGGGCGAATGACCCCTTCCACCGCCAGAATCTGGTGCCCGCCCTCGTCGGTCTCCCACACCATGGCCGTGTACCCCAGCGTCTTGAAGCGCTCCGTCACGCGCTCGAAGGCTGCGTCGGGCTCCTCTCGCAGGCGGCCCAAGAACGCGATGACGCGTTCCGGCCCCTGGCGCACCTCGGTCCGCGCGACGTCCATCACGTCGCGCACCTGCTGTGTTAGCCGCTGTACGACATCATTGTCCGACGATTCTGAAGGCAACGCCATACGCACTCCTTGGACGCCACAAAGTGATGCGAATTAGTAACTGCTCAGGCTGTGCGCCTGGCAGTTACCCGCCTGGCGCGCCGAAGGAAGAAGATGGGGGTTTTGCGGGCGGTTTTGCGGGCGGCTTCGCCGCCCGCAAAACCCCCACTCCCCCTCTTTCGCGGCGAAGTGAGATAACTGCAAAGCGTAGCTGAGCAGTTACGCGAATTATACCTCAAGTCAACCCGGAAGGCGAACCTCGCCCTAAATCCCGTTTCGTGATACAATCACCGCGCACCGCAGGCCCCAACGCGCTCCTTACGACATTCCGATACGAGGTGAAAGGCAAGATGAATGCTCCTTCTTCTCCGCTCCTGGTCGTCCACGGCGGCGCGTGGGAGATTCCCCCGCAGGATCATCCGGCACACATCGCCGGCTGCCGCCAGGCAGCCGAGGCCGGGTGGGCCATCCTGGCGCGCGGCGGGCCGGCCCTGGAGGCCGTGGAGGCCGCCGTCCGCCAGATGGAAGACGATCCCACCTTCGACGCCGGGCGCGGCTCCTTCCTCAACACTGCCGGCGAAGTCGAACTGGACGCCATCATCATGGACGGCAGCACTCTGAATTTGGGGGCGGTCGCCGCGGTGCAGCACATCCAGCACCCGGTCTCCCTGGCCCGGCTGGTGATGACCGAGAGCGCGCACGCCTTTCTGGCCGGTCGCGGCGCGGAAGCGTTCGCCCGCGCGCACGGCGTCCCCGAATGCCCGCCAGACGCGCTGTTGGTGGGGCGGGAGTTGAAGCGCTGGCACGACCTGCAGGCAGGCGCGGGGCCGCAGCCGGCGGACTACTTCCACCCGGCCGATACCGTCGGCGCGGTGGCACTGGACCGGGCGGGGAACCTGGCGGCGGCAACGTCCACCGGCGGCACGCCGAACAAGCTTCCCGGCCGCGTGGGCGATTCGCCCCTGGTCGGCAGCGGTGCTTACGCCGACAACCGCTCGGCGGCGGTGTCGGCGACCGGTGTGGGGGAGGCGCTGATGAAGGTGGTCATCAGCAAGACCGCGTGCGATCTGGTCGAACGCGGGGCCACGCCACAAGAAGCCGCCGATGCGGTCATCGCCACGCTGGCGGAGCGCACCGGCGGCTACGGCGGCGTCATCGTCGTCGACCCACTGGGCCGCTACGGCATCGCCCACAACACCTCGTACATCGCCCACGCCGTGGTCAGCGCAGGCGGGCACGTCGAGGTGGGCATCCGCCGCAGGTAAAGCGCCACAGGCGCGCGCCTACTCCTCTGCCTCTAACCCCACCAACTCGGTCCAGTCGCTGTGAATGCCATCGTCGGTAACGCCGTAATACACGCGCGCCTTTCCCGCGTCCATCTGCACCAGATCGTAGCGCGATTGCCCGGCGTGCTCGCGTTTGCGGGCGACGGCGATATCTCCCACCCATTCTATCTTCTTGGGATCGACGGGGTGGTCTTCCACCTGAGTAATGGCGTAGTGCCACAGCTTGCGGGCCGATTTGCGGGTGACGTTTTTGACCACGTTGCCGTTGCGCAAGTCGCGCATCGTGTGGTACAGCGTGCCCTGGCGTTCTTCCGTGTCGACGATTTCGACCCCGGTGCGGGGCGGTTCGACGCGGCCGTGCGTCTGCTCGGGCAGTTCCTCTTGCACGGGCGATTCGACGTGTTCCACCGGCGATTCCGGCGCCTGTGAATGCAGCACGAGATTGACGATCTCGTCGCGCACCGCCAGCCCCGTTTCCGACTCGCTGCGGATGTAGACCTTGTTGTCGTCGATGGCGTAGGGAGGGTCTTCGCCACGGGGCACGGTGACACGCACGATGCGTTTGCCCTGGCTGTCCTGCGCGTCGGCTTTGACCTCCAGCGGCGGGGTGATGCGCTGCGAGACCTCCGTCTGGATGGCGTCGATGACCTGGCGCGGGTTACCCACGCCGATGGGGGGTTCTTTGAGGTCGGCGCTCAAGCCGACGTAGAGCGTGCCACCGTTGGTGTTGGCAAAAGCGCAGATGTCGCACAGGATGGCGTAGAGGTGCCCCCCACGGCGGCTGTGGCGAGAATGGAAGTCCTGGACGAACGTCGCGCCCTCTTCTCGCGCGGACTGCACGTAATCGTAGGGCGCTTTCTCGGCGTGCCGGTACGGCCGTGTGCGCGCGAAATCGTCGCTCAGGAACACTTCGCGCAGCGCGGCGAAGGTCATATCCGGCAGCATCACCTCGGTGACCCGGTCCCCCACTCCCAGGCGGTGGCGGTCCTTGGGGTCACGTTCCAGTTGGTGCGCGTCTGAGCCCTGGATGCAGCGCATACGGCGCGCGTATTCGGGCTTGGAGCCGTCGAAGAAGCGGGCCGTCGTGCGCACGTCCCGCTTGTCCAGGTCGGTCACCTCCAACGCGTGCAAGTGCACGTCTTGGGTGTACGCAATCCGCGTCTGCCCGCCAAAGTCGAAACCGCGCATCGCTACGCCGTTGTTCGAATTGGCGTGCGCTGCAATCACAATACCGCCCGCCTCGGAGATCGTCCGGTACGCCGTGAGAACGTCGTTGGTCGCGCCAACCTCGACACTGCCGGTGTCCAATTTGTCCACCGGGATGTTCAATTTACGCAACAGAAACTCAATTTCCCGCACGTCCATATCCGGGTCGAAAATTCCCAGAATGTGAAATCCAAACGTGGCCGTGAACTCGAATCCGGGAAGGACCAACACCTTCTCCCGCAAGCGGCGGTACTCCGCCAACGTCTTTTGTTCTTCGCTCCGCAGCCGCGAAAGCTGCTCCAACACTTCCAATTGGTGAATTTCCTCTGTCATCTTGCGGTAACCCGCCACCGTATTGTGATCGGTGAAAGCGATGGCATCCAGGCCCCGGCTCTCCGCTTGACGCAGAATGTCCAAATAAGAGACACCGGGTTGATGGTAGTCGGCAGAGGCGGGCGTGTGCAAATGTAAATCGACCCGCCGCCACTGCATCGTCGGTTTGCGTTTCTTTCTCTTCCTAACCATGTTAACTCAGCAAGGCCGTCACGAGTTGCGTCATTTGGCTCGGCAGGAACGGCTTGACGACGAACTCTGTCGCGCCGGCCTTCATGCACTCCTCCTTTACATCCATACCGGACGTCATCACGACGGGGATGGTAGCCAGGGTGTCGTCCTGCCGCATCTCACGCATCAGCCCCATCGTATCTTTTCCCTGCAAGTGTACGTCCAACAACACCACGTCGGGGTGCGCCTCCTGTACGGCAGACATCACCTCCTCATACTTTGCAACCACGTCGACGACGAAGCCTTCCAGCTCGAAGAGCGTCTTCAGCAGCCGCCCCATCTCTTGATCGTCATCTATCACGACTATTTTTCTCATTCAATCTCCTTTCTTCACAACACTGACCCTTCCCGGAAGCCGGTTGAGCTTCCGGGAAGGCGGTTGTCCTATGCCGCCCTAGAGGTTTTCCAGGGCCGATGTAAACACTTCCTCGACCTGTTCGACCAGCACGAACTCCAACGACTTCCGCACGTCGCTGGGCAAGTCCTTCAGGTCCTCTTCGTTGCGTTTGGGCAAAATCACCTTCTTCAACCCCGCGCGGTGGGCGGCCAGCACTTTCTCCTTGATTCCGCCGACGGGCAAGACCTGCCCGCGCAGGGTGATTTCGCCCGTCATCCCCACGTCGGCGCGAACGTGTCGCCCCGTCAGCAGAGAGACCAGCGCCGTTGCCATCGTCACGCCGGCGGATGGGCCATCCTTCGGGATCGCGCCCGCCGGCACATGCAGGTGGATGTCGTTCTTCTCGAAGAAATCGATGGGAATCGACAGGACATCCGCCTTCGAGCGCACGTAGCTCAGCGCAGCCTGAGCCGACTCCTTCATCACCTCTCCCAACTGGCCCGTCACCTGGAAGCCCTTTTGGCCGGGCATACGGGTGGCCTCGAAGAACTGAATGTCGCCGCCGGCCGAAGTCCACCCCAACCCAGTCGCCACGCCGGGGATCTGAGTGCGCAGCGCGGTCTCCGGGAAGAAGCGCTGCCGTCCCAGATAGCCCGGAACGTCCCGCTCGGTGATGCGGTTGCGCTTCTTGCCCTTATTCTCTGCGATGGACGTGGCCACCTTGCGGCACACGCGTCCGATCTGGCGCTCCAGGTTGCGCACGCCGGCCTCGTGGGTGTACTCGCGGATCATGCGCTTGAGAGCCCCGTCGGTGAACGTGACCTCGTCATGGAGCAGGCCGTTCTCCCGGCGCTGGCGCGGTACCAGATACCCCTGCGCGATCCGCACCTTCTCCGCCTCGGTGTAACCGGAAAGCTCCAAAATCTCCATACGGTCCCGCAGCGGAGCGGGGATGGGATAAAGCAGGTTGGCCGTGGTGATGAACATCACCTGGGAAAGGTCGAACGGGACGTCCAGGTAGTGGTCGCGGAACTCACGGTTCTGCTCGGGATCGAGCACTTCCAGGAGCGCCGAGGCGGGGTCGCCGCGGAAGTCCGCTCCGATCTTGTCCACCTCGTCCAGCATGAACACCGGGTTATTGCTTTCGACGCGCCGGAGGGCCTGCATGATGCGTCCGGGCAGTGCGCCGATGTAGGTGCGCCGGTGGCCGCGGATTTCGGCCTCGTCGCGCATCCCGCCCAGCGACTGGCGCACGAACTCGCGCCCCAGCGCGCGGGCAATGGACTGGCCCAGGCTGGTCTTGCCGGTGCCCGGCGGGCCGACGAAGCACAGAATGACGCCCTCGCGCTCGCGGCGGATGCGGTCGGTCACCTCCTCCTGGTCGCGCGCTTCCTGGCGCTCGCTCTTCAACTTGCGCACCGCCAGGTACTCCAGGATGCGTTCCTTGACCTCCTCCAGGTCGTAGTGGTCCTCGTCCAGCACCTCGCGGGCGTGGGCGATGTCCAGGTTGTCCTCCGTTTCCGCACTCCAGGGCAGGCTGGTCAGCCAATCGAGGTAGGTGCGGATGACGCCGTACTCGGCGGCGGCGGTGGGCAGCTTGCTGAGGCGGTCCAGTTCGCGGCGCGCCTCCTTCTCTGCCTCTTCGGGCATTCCGGCCGCGTCGATCCTCTTGCGGAACTCCTCCACTTCCATCTGCTGCTCGTTGGCCTCGCCCAGTTCTTTCTGGATGGCCTTCATCTGCTCGCGCAGGAAGTACTCGCGCTGCGTCTTCTCCAGTTCCGATTGGGCCTCCGACTGAATCTTGCGGCCCAATTCGACCACTTCCAACTCCTTGGTCAGCAGGGCCAGCAGCAAGTGCAGCTTGTCGCGGGTGCTATCCAGCTCCAGCATCCGCTGCGCGTTGTCCAGGTCGATGCGCACGTGAGTGGAGATAGCATAGGCCAGTTGGAGCGGGTTCTCGACGTTGAGGGCCATCATCATCAACTCTTCCGGCACGGCTGGCAGCAGCTCGCCCAGGCGGCGGAAAATGTTGACGATGGAACGCTGCAACGCCTTGACCTCGACCGTCTCTTCGACGATTTCCGGGATTTCCCGCACGCGGGCCATCAGATAAGGCTCCGTCGCCACGATCTCCTCGATGCGGATGCGGCGCAGGCCCTGCATGATCAGCGTAATCGTCTCATCGGGTGCTTTGAAAAGGCGATGCACGCTGGCGAAGGTGCCGATGTCGTACACGTCCCCCGGGCCAGGTTCCAACATCTCCGGGTCCTTGCTCGACACCAGGCCGATCAGCCGGTTGCCGACCACAGCGTCGTCGACCAGCTTGATCGAGCGCGTCTGTCCCACGCGAATGGGCACAGCCGTCAGCGGATAGACCACCAATCCACGCAGGGGCAGGATGGGCAGCACCTCGGGAATCGCCATCTCGTCCAGCGTCCCCTCCGACTGGGCGTCCCCCTGATCCAAGCGTGCGAAGGCCGGGATGTTCAGTTGCTTCAAGAAATCTCCAAAATCTATTATATCGTCTCTCACTTTGACTCCATTACATTGGACACAGATACGCGATGGGCCGGCGGGCGCGGCAACAACACGCGCAAAATGCCCATCTCGTACGTCGCTTCGACCCGTTCCGCATCCACGCTCCATGGCAAATCCACTTCGACGCGGAAGGGACCGTAAAAAATTTCCATTTGGCGGTAGACGCGCTTGGGTTCTGCATCACGCTGGCGCAGACCTTCCACCACCAGAATCCGCTGATCCAGAGTGATGGAGAAATCCTCCACGCGCATCCCTCCAACCTCCACTTGAACGACCAGGCCGTCGTCGTTTTCGTAGACGTCGACGGGCGGTTCCCACGTGTAGCCGTTCTGAAAGACCGCCCACCCCGCGCCGAGGCGCTTCATCGCAGGCACGCCCTGCACCCATCGCGCGTATCTATCTTCAGTTGTCATTCCGCCCAACTCCTCCGTTCATCTGTCACCTACATTTTACCACATTGGACGCTTTCGGCAATAGGACGACCCCATCATTATCCCCTGTTTCGAATGATTTCGCGTTAGATTTTTGTATGAAATGCATTAGATTCGACGAGAGCGCGTGCTCCCTGGGGCAGTCAATTGTTTTTTAGCCGTAACTGCTCAGGCTGTGCGCCTGGCAGTTACCCGCTTGGCGCGTCGAAGGGAGAAAATGGGGGTTTTGCGGGCGGCTTCGCCGCC
>JAFGOJ010000164.1 GCA_016926575.1 Anaerolineae bacterium
ACTTCAGTCGCCAGGCGCGACAGAATGTCTTAAGCTTTGCTCAATCCGGGGGTTGATGGGGATGCCCTCTTTCGCTTCGAAAGCCCATGCAAGTAGACAATTGACAAATCTTACCGTTCTAGTATACTCATAGTGTTTCATGCGCGTTCGAGACCGTGATCTCGGCTGTCCTAATAAACGATAAGTAAGGAGGAATTTTCTATGAATTCGCAGCAACAGGAGTTTACACGCCGCCAAGCGCTCAAAGCGCTGGCCGCAGCCGCCGGTGGTCTGGCTCTCAACTTCATCCCCAAAACGTGGGCCTCCCCCATCGTGTCGATTGGCACGTTGCCCGCCCATGCCCAGATTTCGGACTGCCCCGGCGCTATGTGCGCCATCGCCATCACGACGACGATGGTCGAAGGCGAATTGGCAATGGAATATGGCGATTTCGACTTCTCGATGTGCACCCCGAACGGGTACTACATCTGGGGCGGCAGCAGCGGAGATGGCGGAACGAGCAGCCCCGACAACATCGACTTCGACCCGCGCGTCGACAACGAGACGCTCGACATCGGCACTGCCGTCACGGGCACCTACAGCCTCTACCTGGAACATTTCGAGAACGTCGTACCCTTGGCGATGACGGTCCATATCACCACCGCCGCAGGTATCCACAGCACCAGCCTTACCCTCAGTGAAACGCGCGCTGTAGCCGACGTCACCTTCCCCGGCGGGATCGTGGCCTGGCGCTCGGATGTTGGCTTTCCCGGCTGTGGGGGAGACAGAGCCCGCAACAAAGGTAAATAACTCCTAGCACCAGACTTCTAATAGCCAGACCTTGGAAGTCCAAAAGACTTCCAAGGTCTTTTTTCGTTCCACAATTCCTCACTTGACGTCCCTCCCAGCGTGGCATACAATACCTTACCAACCCGCCCTACATTGAGGCGGCCTGTTTTCGGAGCGAAAATGTAGGTCACGCTTCCAGCGTGACGCCCGCGCCTACCGCCACAGAAACGAGCTCTGTTTTCGGAACAGGAGCATAGACATATGACAACCGACACACCAGACGCCCTCTTCCAACGCATCCGCTTCCGCGGCCACCCCGCCGCCAACCCGGAGAGCATCGTCATCAGCGGTGACGCCCGCTTCACGCTGCTCACCCCGCGCCTGCTGCGCCTGGAATGGTCGCAGGCGGGCCGGTTCGAGGACCGCGCCACCTACGCCTTCCCCACCCGCTACGCCCCCGCCCCACCCTTCACCACCCGCGTTGAGGCGGGCGTGCTGCACATCGACACCGGCGCGCTGGCGCTGCGCTACCGCCAGGGCAGCGGACGCTTCGGCCCTCACAACCTCTCCATCGCGTTCGAACTGAACGGCACGCCCCACACCTGGACGCCGGGCACCCCCAATCCGCTCAACCTGCGCGGCACGCGCCGCACGCTCGACGCGTGCGAAGGCGACGCCGCCCTGGAAGAAGGGCTGCTCTCCCGCGCCGGCTGGACGCTCTTCGACGACAGCCGCGCCGTGGTCTTCACCGACGACGGCTGGGTCACCCCGCGCAGCGACCCCACCGTCCAGGACTGGGCCTTCTTCGGCTACGGCCACGACTACAAAGCTGCCCTGCGCGAGTATGCCCACTTCGGCGGGCAGACGCCCCTCGTCCCCCGCTTCGTCCTCGGCGCGTGGTGGTCGCGCTACTGGGCCTACAGCGCGCAGGACCTCTGCCAGGTGGTGCGCGACTTCGCCGCCCACGACCTGCCGCTCGACGTGCTGGTGATCGACATGGACTGGCACACACCCCACAGTTGGACCGGCTACACCTGGAACCGGGAGCTGTTCCCCGATCCCCCCGCCTTCCTCGACTGGGTGCACGCACAAGGCCTGCGCGCCACGCTCAACCTGCACCCCGCCGAAGGCATCCAGGCCTTCGAAGACGTCTACCCGCGCTTCGCCGCAGCCATGGGCATCGATCCGACCAGCGGCGCGACCATCCCCTTCCACATCAGCGACCCACGCTTCGTCGAACCCTACTTCCACCTGATCCACCACCCGATGGAGGACGAGGGCGTCGATTTCTGGTGGATGGACTGGCAGCAGGGCGAGGCGTCGGAGATGCCGGGACTCGATCCGCTGCCCTGGATCAACCACCTCCACTTCTCCGACTCGACGCGGCGCGGGCAGCGCGGGATGCTCTACAGCCGCTGGGGCGGCCTGGGCAACCACCGCTACCCGATCGGCTTCTCCGGCGACACCATCGCCGTCTGGACCGCGCTCCAATTCCAGCCCTACTTCACCGCCACCGCCGCCAACGTCTGCTTCAGCTGGTGGAGCCACGACATCGGCGGGCACATGGGCGGCGCGACCGAGCCGGAACTGTACGCCCGCTGGGTGCAGTTCGGCGCACTCAATCCCGTCCTGCGCCTCCACTCGACCAAGGACCCGCGCGCCGAGCGCCGGCCCTGGGCCTACCCGCCCGACGTGGCCCAGGCCGCCAAAGACGCCTTCCACTGGCGCTACCGCCTGATCCCTTACGTCTACACGATGGCTCGCGTGGCCCACGATACCAACCTCGCGCTCTGCCGGCCGATGTATTACGAACACCCTGAAGAAGATGCGGCCTACGCCGCCCGCTACCAATATTACTTCGGCGACCAGATGATCGCCGTGCCCATCGTCCACCCGGCCCACCCCGCCACCGGCCTGGCCGCCACCGACGTGTGGGTTCCCGCCGGCACCTGGATCGATTACCAGACGAAAGAGAGCTTCAGCGGGCCGCGCTGGGTGCGGCTGGTCGGTGACCTGAACCGCCTGCCGATGCTGGTAAAGGCCGGCGCGATCCTGCCGCTGGCCGTCCCCGCTGCCTGCGGCCCCACCGACGCGCTCCCCAACGACCGGTTGGAGCTGGCCGTCTTCCCCGGCGCGGGCGCGTTCCGCCTGTACGAGGACGACGGCCGCACCGAGGCGTACCGCGCCGGGCAGTACGAGTGGACGGAGATCACGACGCAATCGGAAGGGGACGTGTGGACGGTGCGCGTCGCGCCGGTGGAGGGACAGTGCGACGCGCTCCCTGCGCAGCGCCAGCTCGACGTCCGCCTGGAGGGGAGCCGCCGGCCGCAGTGGGTAACCGTCGACGGGGCCGCGAACAATGCGTGGTCCTACGACCCCGACACGCTGACCACGACCGTGCGCGTGCCGCTGCGAGACAAGCGGGAGCCGCTGACCATCACCGCCGCGGCCGAGGGCGGCATCTCTGCATTGAACGCGGCGCACAATGAGGCAGTCGTCCTCGGCGACGTGCGCCGCTTGTTGGGGGCGCGCTTCCCCGCGCACGCGCAGACCCCGCCCGCCCTGCTCGACGCGGTGCTGGAGCTGGACGCGCCCGGCCGCGCCGACGCCGTGGCGCGCCTGGGCGGGCCATTCGTACGGGTGATCGAATTCGTGACACCGGAGGAGGCCGGGCAGCAGTTGGGGCGCGTCATCGTCGGCGCGCCGGCGACCGGCGCGCCCTTCGACGTGCAGGTTGCCTTCACACTGCGGCGCGATGGCACGCAGACGCGCCACGTCGTGCGCGTAGCGGGCGCGACCGGGGCGCAGATCATCGACACGCCCTTCGCCTTCGACGGGCGGGCCGTGGCCGCGGCGTGGGAGGCCACGGTCGACGTCACCTTCCGCGGGCGCGCGCTGCACACCGTCTACCGCAGCCAGCCCCTCTTCCCCACCATCACCACCTGGCACGCGCGGATCGACGCGGAAGACGCAGTCACCGTCTACACCCAGAACGTCGAGAGGATGCCCAACCTGCTCCACCCGTACATCGTCGACCTGGACGCGGCATTTGGCGCACGACCGGCGGCGGTCGCCCGGCTGAGCGCCACCGTCGTCAGCGCCACAGCGCACGAGGTCGTGCTCCTGTTCCGCGCCGACACGCCGGTCGCATTCACGCTCAACGGGGAGCCGGTGGAGGCCGCCAGCATCGTGGGCGACGTGGCCCCCCCCTTCGTCAATCACCCCTTCCACGGGTTGGCGCAGCGGACGCCGGTAGTACACCTGCGGGCCGGTGAGAACCACATCGTGGCACAGGTGCGTGCCCCAGAGCAAAGCGCACACGCCCGCTGGCGCTTCGGAGCGGCGCTCGTCACGCCAGAGGAGGGCGGAACGATCCTATGAACAAGGAGGCGGAGCAAGCTCTGCAAGAGAGCGAGCAGAAATACCGGGCGCTCTTTACGGAAGCCTTGAGCCCGATCTTTCTGGTCGACGAAGCGGGGCGGTACGTCGACGCCAACCAGGCCGCATTGGGCTTTCTCGAGTGCAGCCTGGACGAGCTCATCGGTAAAACGGTATGGGATTTTTCCCCCCCGGGCATGTTGGAACGTCAGCAAGAAGAACATGCGCCCTTCAACCAACCGCGCACGTTGGAAACGGACTACGTCGTCCACGGACGGACCAAGACGCTACTCTTGAACGTCGTGCCCGTCCAACTGCACGACCGGACCGTCCTGTACGGCATCGGCCACGACATCACCAAGTGGAAGCAGGCGCAGAAAGCACTCGAGCGCCGGAACGCACAAATGAATGCGCTGCGCGAGGTGGGGCTGGACATCACGGCACAGTTGGAACTGGACACCGTCCTGCATTCCATCGTCGCGCGGGCCATCGAGCTGCTGGGCGCTACGGAAGGCGGGCTGTATCTCTACCGCCCGGAGCGGGAGCTGCTGGAGTGGGTCGTGGCGTTCGGCCCTCACATCGCCCAAGTTGGAAGCACACTCAAAAAAGGCGAAGGGCTCTCCGGCAAAGTCTGGGAGTCCGGCCGGCCGCTCATCGTCGACGACTACGCCAAGTGGGACGGGCGCGCAAAAATCTACGACCACTATCCCTTCGCCGCCACGGTCGGTGTACCGATCTATGGAACCAGCAGCACGTTCTTGGGCGTGCTCAACGTGCTGGCGGAGCCGCCGCGCACGTTCTCAGCCGATGATGCGGAGCTGTTGAACCTCTTCGCCACGCAAGCCGCCATCGCCATCCAAAACGCGCGCCTGTTCGAAAGCGAACGGCAGCAGCGCGAATTCACCGAAGCCCTGGAAGAGGCCGCAGCAGTTGTAAACAGCACGTTGGACCTCGACCAGGTGCTCGACCGGATCTTGGATCAGGTGGCGCGGATTCTCCCCGGAGACGGCTTCGGCATCACGGCGGTAGAAAACGACGCAGTGCGCACCCTGCGCTGGCGTAACCCCACGGGATTGACTACCCCGGCCGATCACGTTGTAACGTTCGACGACTTCCCCGAATTGAGAGAAATGGCCGAAACGGGCACCTCGCGTGTCATCACCGATGCGACGAGCACGTTGACGGAGGCCGCCCCAAAGAAATGGAAATGGCTGCGCTCCTACGTCAGCGCGCCGATTCGCATCGCCGACGCAGCAGTGGGGTTTTTGCACATCGTCAGCAGGCAACCGAACCACTTCAGCCCGGCCGATGCGCGGCGGCTGGAGATCTTCGCCGCCCACGTGGCGACGGCTATCGAGAACGCCCAGCTCCACCAGCGGCTGCTCGACCACGCCGAGGAACTGGAGCAGCACGTCCACGCACGCACGACCGAGCTGAAAGCCCAGTACGCACGGATGGAGGCCATCCTGGACAACGCCACCGATGGCATCCTGGTCACCGACGCCAAAGGCAACGTCCTCCAGGCCAACCCGGTCGCACAAGCCTGGTTAGGAGGCACGCTCTCCAAACCAGACACACAGCGGTTGCAACAGACCATACGGGCTATGGCGCGATTCGTATCCACGACGGGCGAGCGGTTGGCCAAGAAAGCGCCCAAAGTGACGCTCGAATTGACCGGCATCGATCTGGAGCTCGACGCCGCGCCCATCGCCGCGTCGGGAACGCCGCCCACCGTCGTGTTAGACATCCACGACATCACCCATCTCAAATCTCTGGAGCGTATGAAGACGCAGTTGATCACCAACCTCTCTCACGAGATGCGTACTCCCATCGCCACGGTCCAATCCTACGCCTATCTGCTCAGCTCCACCCCACCCACCGACGAAAAATGGCCGCAGTATTTGCAGGCGCTGATCGAAGAAACCAACCGGCAGGCCCGGCTGGGCGAGGACATCCTGCAAATATCCCACGCCTATACCGGACGACTGGCCGTGCTGCCGCGCCCGACCAGCATCAACAGTTTGTTGGAAGCCATCATCAACCGCCACCAACTGCAGGTCCAAGAGAAGTCCATCACGCTGGCAGTTCGGTACGCCGAAGGGCTACCAGACGCGCTGGCCGACGTAGAGCAACTGACGCGCGTGTTCAATTACCTGATGGGGGATGCAGTCCACTATGCTCAAGCCGGGGGATGCGTGGAGGTTTCTACCGCGCTGAGGGAATCCGAAGGCGACCTGTGGGTGACCGCCAGCGTGTCCGACACGGGGGAATACATCTCCCCCGCCGACTTCCCCCACATCTTCGAGCGGTTCTTGCGTGAGGAGGAGCCTCAAGCGCGGCGCGTCTCTGAAAGCGGACTGCGCCTGATGGTGGTTAAGGAGATCATAAGGCAGCACGGCGGTCTCATCACAGTGGACAGCCCTGCGCCAGCGCCCACAGCGGCAGCGGAACCCGCCGGCGCGACGTTCACCATCTGGCTGCCGTTGGCTGGCGGTCGAAGTAAGCGCGATACGCCGCCGTCTCGTCCAACAACGCCTTAAGCCGCGCCGTCACCTGCGGGAAATCGGCGGCGACGTTGCGCGTGCCCGCCGCCAGGCTGAGCGTGCCCGCCGCCTGCTCCAACACCCGCACGTCGCCGTGCGCCACCAGCCAGTCGATCCCCGCCCGCACCGTCACCTCACGCTGCGCCGTGGCAGCCGCCAACGCCGCCACGTCGACCGACACCGGCCCGGAGCGCAACGCGCTCTTGATCAGGCCCGCCAGACGGCGCAAGAACGGTTCGAGGGTGTCCAGCCCGGGATCGACGCCGAACACAATCACGCGCTGCGGATCGACCCGCTCCATCGCCGCCCGCAGCACGTCCAATCCCGGCGGCGTCGTCCACACGACCAGCACCTCCGACGGCGCCAGCGCGCGCCGGTCCACTCCATCCACAACGGCCTTGTCCCCCGCCTCGGCCCACACCTGGAGCGCGCCACCGGCCTGCAAATGGGCCAGCAGCTCGCGCTTGCGAGGCTCGCGCCGGTAATCGACCACCTCCACGGGCGAGCGCAGCGGCGCGGGCGGGGCCGGCGCTTCGACCGACCGCGCATCGACCCACTCCACCTGCACGTCCCGCAGGCCGCGGTAGTTGCTGGCGCGCACCACGTAGGCCAGGTCGAAGCGGCCCTGCGGCAGCGACTTCACGTCTCCCTGCCACCAGAGCACTTTCTGCACCGTCGCGCACTCGTCCTCCACCATCAGCAAGAGGTGCTCGCCGGTGCGCCCGATGGCCCGCTGGCTGACCAGCGAGAGCCCCGTCGTCGCCAGAGTCAGGGGCATATTGCCTAGACCGAAAGGGGCCAAGCGCTCCAATTGCTCCACCAGGTCCAACGACAGTTCCGAGAGCTCCAGATAGCCGTCGATGGGGATGGGGGCCGCCTCACGCACCTGGCCCATCATCTCCCCCACCGTGCGCGACAGGGCCCGGCGCAAGGCCGGGACGTTTTCCACGTCGAGTGAAAGCCCGGCCGCCATCGGATGGCCGCCGAAGTGGCGCAGCAGGTGCGACTGAGCCGCGATGGCCTCCGTGATGTGACACCCCTCCACCGAACGCGCCGACCCACGCGCCAGATCGCCCGCCGGCGTGTTGAGCAGAATCGCCGGGCGGTTGTACCGCTCCGCCAGCCGCCCCGCCACGATGCCCAACACGCCGCCGGACCAGGATGGGTGGACCAGCACCAGCGCGTTGTAGTCCAACAGACTGGGGTCGCTTTCGATCTGCGCCTCGGCAGCCTGGAGCACCTGCTCGGTCAGCAACTTGCGCTGGGCATTCAGCCCTTCCAGCTCCGATGCCAGGATGCGCGCACGGGTCAGGTCACGCGTGGTGAGCAGTTCCACGCCGACGCTGGCATCGGCCAGCCGCCCCAGCGCATTGAGGCGCGGCCCCACTACGTACCCGATGTGCTCCTCGGTCAGATGGTCGAGGCTGAGCTCGGCCATCTCCATCATCACCCGCAGCCCCAGCCGTTCGGTGCAGCGCAGCGCCTCCAGCCCGCGTTGGAGGAGGTAGCGCACGTCCGCCGTCTGCACGGCGACGTCGGCCACGATTCCCAGCGCCACCAGGTCCAGGTGCTGTTCGACCTCGCCGGGCCGGCCCGCGCGCTCGTAGAGCGCCTCGGCCAGCTTGTAGGCCACGCCGACCCCCGGCAGTTCGCGCAGGGGGTGGCCCTGCGGCAGCATCTTCGGATCGACCACCGCAAAGGCGGGCGGCAGCTCGGGCGGCAGGTCGTGGTGGTCGGTCACGATCACATCGACGCCCCGTTCGCGGGCATACGCCACTGCCTGGTGTGCGGAGACACCGGTATCGCACGTCAGAATCAGGCGCACGCCCTCGTCGATCAACGCTTCCAGCGCCGGCAGGTGGATGCCGTGCCCGCCCTGTTGGCGTGTGGGGATGTGGAAGCGTACCAGCGCGCCCAAGTCGCGCAGCGAAGTGAACAGGAGCGTCGTCGACGTCTGCCCGTCGACGTCGAAGTCTCCCCAGACGCAGATCGTCTCGGCGCTGCGGATGGCCCGTTCCAGGCGTTCGGCGGCCTGCGCCACGTTCGGCAGCGCCGCGGGCGGGGCCGGCGTGTACAGGCCCGGGTCGAGGAATGCGCGCGCCGCATCGGCCGACACGATCCCGCGTCGCACCAGCGTCTGCGCCACCAGTGGGTGCCCACCGACCGCCGCGGCCAACGCCTCCGGCACATCAATTTCCTGCGGTTCGATCCATCGTTTCAAATCAACCTGACCTATTCCGAAAATAGACCGTCTCGATGTAGGGCGGGTTTCTTACCCGCCGACCAGTGGTTACCAGGACTTTGCAGGGGCTCCGCCCC
>JAFGOJ010000165.1 GCA_016926575.1 Anaerolineae bacterium
ATGCCAGTGCAGCGTGGGGTCCTCTTCGCAGATGCGCGTCAGCGTGGGGCCCATCTTGGCCTGGTCGGCCTTACTGTGCGGTGTGACTGCCACGGAGAAGAGCGGGTGCGGGAAAGCAGCGCCCTGCAGTCGCAAGCGGCGGCCCTGGTCACACAACGTATCGCTCGTCACGGTCTCGGTGAGTTTAGCCACCGCGCCGATGTCGCCCGGATGCAGGCGCTCGACCGGCATCTGGTCCTTGCCGCGCATCACGTACAGGGTGCCGATGCGTTCCTCGCTCTCCGAGCGGCTGTTCCACACGCGCGAGTCGGACGCCATCACGCCGCTGTAGACGCGGAAGTACGTCAGCTTGCCAACGTAAGGGTCGGCAGCCGTCTTGAACACTAACGCAGCCATGGGGGCTAACTCGCTCGGCTCGATCTGCTCCTCGCCGGCGGCGCTGTGGGCCACCGTCGCGCCGCGATCCGCGGGAGACGGCCCGAACGCTACCAATGTATCGAGCAGCGCTTTCACGCCGGTGGTCTCCGATGCCGCGGTGGCAAGAACGGGAACGGCACTGCGGTTGAACACTGCCATACGCAGGCCGCGCTTGATTTCCTCACTGGTCAGTTCTTCGCCTTCGAGGTATTTCATGATCAGGTCGTCGTCCGCCTCGGCCGCGGCCTCGATCAACTGAATGCGCATTTCCTCCGCCTGGTCGACCAGGTCGGCAGGAATGTCGACTGCCTTGCCTTCCCCCCCCATAATCGCCTTCATATTCACCAGGTCGACCACGCCGGCGAAGTCGCTCTGGGAACCGATGGGGATCTGCAGCGGGACGAAATTGGCGTCGAACGCGCTCTTCAGCGCCTGAAGCGTCTGGATGAAGTTCGCGTTTTCGCGGTTCATCTTGTTGATCACTGCTATGCGCGGCAGGCCGTACTGGTCGGCGTAGTTCCAAACCAGCTCCGTGCCCACCTCGACGCCGCCTACAGGATCGACCAGCACAATGGCCAGGTCAGACACGCGCACGGCGCTGACGACCTCGCCCACGAAATCAGTGTAGCCCGGGGTGTCCAACACGTTCACTTTGCAGCCCGCCCATTCGACTGGAGCCAGGGCCAGGCTGAGTGATATTTTGCGGCGGATCTCTTCTTCGTCGAAGTCGGTCGCGGTGGTGCCGTCCTCCACGCGTCCCTGCCGGTTGATCGCGCCGCTGGCGTACAACATCGCCTCGGCCAGCGTGGTTTTACCACTGCTGCCGTGACCGAGCAGAACGACGTTGCGCAACTTTTCAGTTGAGTATTCCTTCATCAAACCTGCGCCTCCTATCAGTTCATTGGACTGGTATAACTGCTCAGCTACGCTTCGCAGTTGCCCTTCCCGCCCGCGAAGGGGGAAAGCGGGGGTGTTGAGAGCGGCTTCGCCGCTCTCAACACCCCCCATTTTTCCTCTTTTCGGGCCGGGGGCGATGCTCAGGCGAACAGCCTGAGCAGTTACGGACTGATATTCTAAATGAGAATTGGTGAACTGTCAACAAGTCTTTGCCGGATGGTCAACTCACCACACGTTGCGCGCCCGAATAGACCCGAAAACCATGCCCGCGGGCGTAGCCGATGAGCGTGATCCCCCACGCGCGGGCCAGTTCGACCGAGAGGGACGTGGGAGAGGTGCGCGAGACGACGACCGGCACGTGCATCCGCGCGGCTTTGTTCAACATCTCCGAGCTGATCCGTCCAGATGTGAGCAGAATCCGGTCGCGCGTGGGGATGCCCTGGAGCAGACACCTGCCGGTGAGCTTATCCAGCGTGTTGTGCCGCCCCACGTCCTCGGCCACGCAGATCAGCTCCATGCCCTGGGCCAAAGCCGAGGTGTGGATGCCCTGCGTCTGCCGGTAGAGGACGGCCGCGGTGTGAAGCTGGCGCATCAACGCGCAAATCTGATCTGGCGTGACCTGGAGGGCCGACGCGACCGGATGGCGCGCATCGACCAGGGTCTCGAACGTGGTGCCGCCGGAGCAGCCGGAGGTGATCGTGCGCAACGTGGGCAGCGCGATGTCCTTGTGCAGCCACACGTCCACGCAACGGCCCGATCCACACACGCGGGCGTCGAAGACGTCGTCCATGCCCTCGATCAACCCCTCATTGAGCAAAAACCCCAACGCCAGTTCGACGATCATCACCGGCGTGCACATCAGACCGACCAGCTCCAGCGCGTTGACCTGGAGCACGATCTGCTCTTCGACCGGAGCAGCTCCGCCGACGCACTCGCTGGCTCCATCTTGATATTGAACGAACTCCGTCTCGAAAATCGGATGCGTCATAGTTTCTCCCGCAGGCCGTAGGGGTGGGTCTTAGACCGCCCCCTGTTGGCACGTAGAAACGGTTCCTCGGCGCTGAGATCGCCATAGCAGACCTGTGCAGCGGCCTTGCAGCCGCCCTGACATTCGTCCCGCAGCACACACGGATTGCAGAAGCGCGGCACGGCCTGCACGAACGCCCTCATCCGCTCCGCAGCGATGATGTCGACGAAGGGCTCTTCGAACAGATTGCCCAGAATCGTCGGCGTGTGGTTGCACGGACGGACGTTCCCCAGCGGATCGAGCGTGTAGTAGGCACGCTCGGTGCCGGCAGCGCAGAAGCCGAAATTGAGGTGGGTGTAGGCGTCGAGGTCAATCAGGCAAGGCTGGATGGGAATGGAGCAAGAGATCGGAAAGTTGAACTCGGCAGCGGCAGCGTCCGCGACGTCGAGCGCCTGACGCATCTCCTCGACCGTGGGCAGCAGTTCGTCGATGTGCGCCCGCCCGCGCCCGCCGGGGTTGAAGCGATTGAGCATCAGCCCGCGCGCGCCGAAGGCAAACGCCAGCCGGATCGTGTCGTACAGGTCGGCCAGGTTGTGACGCGTGACGACGAAGACGGCCACGACCTGACCGCGGTGCGTGCGAACGTGCGCCATCGCGGCCAGCACCGCGTCGAACGCGCCGGGCGCGCCGGAGAGGGCGTCGTGCATCGCGCGGCGATGGCTGAGCAGCGGCAGCTCGAACAGCGCCACGCCCCGCTCGAGCAGGTCCACCACGGTCGCTTCGTCGAGCAGGCGGCCGTTGCTGATCAGCGTGGCCCGCGCGCCGCGCCCGCGCAGCAGGTCGAGAATCTGCGGCAGGTCCTCGCGCAGCAATGGCTCTCCCCCGGTCAAGGTGACGTGGTGGCAGCGCGTCTCGTCCAACGCCTTGGCGAGCAGGGCCAGCGTGTCGGCGGTAGGCAATTCGCCGCGCGGGTACGTGTCTTCGTGCCAAACGTTGTAACAATGGCGGCAGGCGTGGTTGCAGCGCTGCGTCACCTCGAAGATGAGGGTCTGAAGGCGGGGGCGCACGTCAGTCATCGCTCAGCAGCAATTCGACCAGGAAGCGGGCCGCTTCGGCTTCGTCGGGCGTGACCGGCAGTTCCAGCTCGTCGAACGTGGGATAGGGCGCGCCGGCCGCGGCAGCGTCGTGCAAGCCCTCGTAGAGCGCCTGGACCTCGGGATAGGTCAAACTGAGGAAGGCGACGTCGCGCGCGATAGTGGCCTGGACACGCGCGACCGTGTCGGGGTCGGCGTCGCTCTGCGCGGCTATCTCGGCCAATGCCCCTGCCTGAGCCACCAGTTGCGCCGCGCCGGTGGGCGTGTAGTCCGGGTACATCGGCTCGTAGCACGTGATCGGCGCGTTGGAGCGCCAGACGTGGTAAGCGGCCGCGTCGAAGGCCGCCTGCACCTCGTCGGCGACGGTCTGCGTCAGTTCGCCCTGCGCCACCAACTCCGCCAGCGCGGCCTGGTGGTTGGCGATCAACTGGTTCAGCGCCTCCTCGCCCGCCTCGTCGTTGTCCCAATCCCGCGTGCGCTCGGCCAGCCAACCGAAGCCGGTCCAGCACTCGTGCAGGCGGTCGCGCGGCGTGCCGCCGCTCTTCCCCGGCACGCCCTCTTTGAACGGCACACAGCGCGCCATCGCCAGCGCGGCAATGGCAATGCCGACGTCGCGGATGAATGCACGGCGTGTAGGCGTCATCCCAAACCTCCCCTACACCAACGCCCGCGCCCGTTGGACAACGTCCGCCACGGTGAATCCGAACTGCTCCACCAGCACCTTGTACGGTGCCGACGCGCCGAAGCGATCGATGCTCACCACATCTCCCGCCGGGCCGACGTAGCGCGCCCATCCCTGGGCCACCCCGGCCTCGACGGCCACGCGCGCGGTCACCTGCGACGGCAGCACGCTCTCAATGTAAGAACGCGGCTGGGCCTCGAACAGCTCCCAACTGGGCATACTCACCACGCGCGCCTGGATGCCCTGCTCGGCCAGGTGCTCCTGCGCCGCCAGCGCGGTGTGCACCTCGGAGCCGGAGGCGATCAGGATCAGCTCGGGCGTACCGCCCGGCGCGTCGCGCAGCACGTAGGCCCCGCTGGCGAGGCCCTCGGCACCGGCCACGACCTCCCGGTCGAGCACGGGCAACGACTGGCGGGTGAGGATCAGCGCGGTGGGGCCGTCGCGCCGCTCCAGGGCCACCTGCCACGCGGCGGCGGTCTCGTTGGCGTCGCAGGGACGGATGACGGTCAGGTTGGGGATGGCGCGCAGGGCGGCCAGGTGTTCCACCGGCTGGTGGGTGGGACCGTCCTCACCGATCCAGACCGCGTCGTGGGTCCAGACGTAGACCACGGGCAGGTGGGAGAGCGCGGCCAGGCGCACCGCCGGGCGCATGTAGTCGGAGAAGACGAGGAACGTGCCGCCGAAGGGGATCAGCCCGCCGTGAAGCGCCATGCCATTGAGGATGGCGCCCATCGCGTGCTCGCGCACGCCGAAATGGACGTTGCGGCCGGTGGGGGTCTCCTTTTGGAACGCGTCGCAGCCGTTCAGCCAGGTGTTGTTGGAGGGAGCCAGGTCGGCCGAGCCGCCAAAGAGCATAGGCAGCGCCGGTGCGATGGCGTTCAGCACCTTGCCGGAGGCCTTGCGGGTGGCCATCGGGCCGTCGCCGGGAGCGAACGTGGGCAGCCTCTCATCCCAGCCGGCAGGCAAGTCGCCGGCCAGGATCGTTCCCAACAGCGCGGCCTGCTCTGGGTAGGCCGTGGCGTACTGCTCGAGCAGGGCCTGCCACGCGGCCTGGGCGGCTGCACCTGCATCCACCGCCCGGCGGAAGGCCGCCTGTACCTCAGGCGGGACGTAGAATGCGGCCTCGGCAGGCCATCCAAGGGCCTCTTTCGTCCTGCGCATCTCGTCCTCACCCAGCGGCGCGCCGTGCGCGTCGGCGGAGTCCTGCTTGTTCGGGCTGCCGTAGGCGATGTGGGTGTGGCAGACGACGAGGGACGGGCGCTCGCGCTCGGCCTGTGCGGCACGGATGGCCGCGTCGATCTGGTCGATGGCGTGCCCGTCGATCTCCTGAACGTGCCAGCCGTAGGCGCGGAAGCGGGCCGGGACGTCTTCGGTGAAGGTGACATCGGTCGAGCCTTCAATGGAGATCCCATTGTCGTCGTAGAGATAGACCAGCTTGCCCAGCCCCAGGTGTCCGGCCAGAGAGGCGGCTTCGTGGCTAATGCCTTCCATCAAGTCGCCGTCGGAGACGATGGCGTAAGTGGTGTGGTCGAAGAGCGGAAAGCCGGGGCGGTTGAAGGTGGCGGCCAGGAAACGCTCGGCCATGGCCATGCCCACACCATTGGCAAACCCCTGGCCCAGCGGGCCGGTGGTCGTCTCGACGCCCGGGGTCAGCCCAACTTCGGGGTGGCCGGGTGTGTGGCTGCCCCATTGGCGGAAGCGCTTCAGTTCCTCCAGCGGCAGGTCGTAGCCGGTGAGGTGGAGCAGAGCGTAGAGGAGCGCCGAACCATGGCCGGCGGAGAGGACGAAACGGTCACGGTCGGGCCAGGTGGGGTCGCCGGGATTGTGCTTGAGGAAGCGCGTCCACAGCACAGTGGCGACGTCGGCCATACCCATCGGCATGCCGGGGTGGCCGGAGTCGGCTTGTTGGACCATGTCCATCGCCAGGGTGCGGACCGTGTTGGCGCAAAGCTTGTTTAAGTTTATGTTCATCGTCCCATTCTCCATCAGTCCAACAGCAACCTGCGTAGAATCGGTAAGGCGGCCTGAGCGGCGCGGGCGCGATGGCTGATGTGATTCTTGACGTCGGCAGGGAGTTGCGCCATGGTCAATCCATACTCGGGGACGAAGAAGACCGGGTCGTAGCCGAAGCCGCCGTCCCCCGCCGGTGTGGCGGCGATGACGCCCTCGCAGATGCCCTCGACGGTGTACAGGTCGTCCGCGGGGGTGACGATGGCGATGATGCAGCGGAAGCGAGCGGTGCGCTCGGCGGGGGGCACACCCTGCAGGTGACGCAGCAACGTCGTATGGCGGTCGGCGTCGGATCCGGGGGTATAGCGGGCGGAGTGGAGGCCGGGCGCGCCGTCCAGTGCGTCGACCTCCAGCCCGGAGTCGTCGGCCAGCACCAGGAGGGGCAGAGTAGCGGGTCGCTGACGGGCGGCAGCGGCGAAGGCGTGCGCCTTGAGCACGGCGTTCTCGGTGTACGTGCCGCCGGTCTCTGCGACATCGAGCGCGAGGCCCAGGTCGGCCGGAAAGACGAGCCGGTGCGCCAGCTCGGCCAGGAGCTGGCGGAACTCCGCGCGCTTGCCGGGGTTATTGGTGGCGACGAGCAGGTTCATACGGTCTCACTCCAAAAGTCCTCCAGTTGGACGCCCAGGCCGTCGGCGGTGCGGTTGATGAAGGCGAAGTAGCCGGTGATCTGGGCAATGTCGAGGATAGCGTGGTCATCGAACCCCGCGTCGCGCAGCGCCTGCACGTCGGCGGCGGTAACGGTGGCGGGTGCCCGGGTCAGTTTGGCTACGTAGTCGAGCATGGCCCGGTCGGCCGGGTCGAGCGAGGCCTGAGTATAATCTGCTTTGATCTGTTCTGCAAATGCCTCGTCGGTCAGTCTGCGGAGGGCCCCTCCGTGATGCACCTTTCAGTAGTGGCAACCGTTGATGGTAGAGACGAGCGCGCCAATCATCTCGCGCTGATAACGCTTGAGCGGCGAGGGGCCAAACATCAGCGCGCGATAGAAACGGCGATGGGTGACCATCGAGAGGGGGTTGAGGCTATGAACCTTAAGGATGTGCGCGGTGCGGCCGACCTTCCGGTCGGCACATTCGTCGTAAGCCTCTTTGAGAGCCCCGGTGGCGTCTTCTTCTTCGATCGTAGCGATCCAGGCGACTTTGGTCACCGCAACCCCTCCCCGGCCAGAGCTTGGGCGGCCAGAGCGGCCCCGACGATCCCGGCCTCGTTCTGCAATTTGGCGGGCACGATCTCGGTCTGCGTACGCAAGAGGTGGAGGTACTTTTCGTGCTTCTTACTGACCCCGCCTCCCAGGATGAACAGGTCGGGCGAGAAGAGAAACTCCAGCAGGTGCAGGTACTCGTCCAGCCGGGCGCTCCACGCCTCCCAGCTCAGGTCCTCCTCCTTGCGGACGCGGTCCGAGGCATAATCTTCGGCATCGACGCCGTGCATCGTCAGGTGACCCAGCTCGGTGTTGGGCATGAGCGCGCCGTCGACGAAGACGGCGCTGCCGATGCCGGTGCCCAGGGTGAGCAGGAAGACGATACCGGCACGCTCCTTGCCCGCGCCGAAGGCCATCTCGGCCATGCCGGCAGCGTCGGCGTCGTTGAGCAGGCAGACGGGGTCGCCGGTCTTTTTCTCGAGCAGCTTCCGACCATCGGTGCCGATCCAGACGCGGTCGACGTTAGCGGCGGTGTAGACGACCCCGTGCTTGATCACGGCCGGAAACGTGCAGCCGACCGGTCCCCGCCAGTCGAAATGGGCCACGATCTCCGCCACCACATCTGCCACGGCCTCGGGGGTGGAGGGCTGGGGCGTGGGAATACGACGGCGCTCGGTCAGCAAGTGCCCCTGTCGCACGTCGACCACCGCCCCTTTGACGCCAGAGCCGCCGATGTCAATACCGAGTACATCCATCGTATCTTTCTCCTTTGCTGCGAAGTAGGAATTGCGACTATCGATGCAACTGATCAGCGTGCGCATCGCAGTTGCTTTTCCCGCCGAAAACAGGGGGAGTGGAGGGCTTGCGGGCGGCGAAGCTGCCCGCCCCCCCCTTCTTCTCCCTTCGGCGCGCCAAGCGGGTAACTGCCAGGCGCACAGCATGAGCAGTTACCTCTTGATTCTACCCTGCCATGGGGGTTAGCGCAAGTTACACTCGCTTGACAAACACGTGTAACCTGCCTATAATAGTGGTTAGTTTTATAACCACTAAAAGGAGACGTATGGTTGCGAATCGTACCCGTGCACTCGATCCGATCGAGGGATTGACCCATCTCGGTTTCTCCGAATACGAAGCGAAGGCCTACCTGGCGCTGTTGCGTCAAAGCCCGATCACCGGCTACCAGCTCTCGAAACTATCGGGGGTGCCGCGCTCGATGATTTACGAAGTGCTGGGCAAGCTCACCGCGCGCGGGGCAGCGATGACGCTGCGCGCCGAAGGCGGCATCAAGTACGCTCCCACCCCTGCCGAAGACTTCCTCGACCAGCTCCAGCGCGAGCACGACCAGTTGGTCGCCACGCTCAAACAAGACCTGTCGCAAATAAATGCGGCGTCCGACCTCGATTACGTATGGAGCATCGAGGGGCATGGGAACGTGATGGCAAAAGCGGAGGAGATGATCGCCCAGGCGAACAACCGCATCTGCATCGCGCTGCTGCCAGTGACGTTCCAGGTCCTCCGCCCCGCGCTGGAGGCAGCCGTTGCCCGCGACGTGCGGGTGGTGGTCTACACCACCGGCAACCTCGACCTGCCGGGCGCGCGCGTGGTCGCCTCGTCCATGCCCGAGCGGGCCAGTGTCGAACTCAAGGGGTTGTGGCTGATTATGGTCATCGACGGGGAAGAGGCATTGATTGGCGAACTGTTGACGCAGAACCAGGCCCGCGCCTCGTGGACCGGCAGCCCGCTCTTCGTCTTCGTCGCCGAGCACCACTTGCGGACCGACCTTTACCTGCCGCGCGTGTTGGCCCTGCTGGGCGACCGGGCGCTCGACATCATTCAAGAAGAGGATCAAGACCTGTTTGCCTACGCTTTCGAAAGCCGGTTGGAGCATTGAGGATGGACGCAGGACGCAAGAAGCAAAGATGAAAGAGTCCACTCTGTCAAAAGGCGTGATGACGTGGGCCGCCAAGGGCCTGTTTGCCAAAGTGGTCGTGGCACTGATCCTTTTCCTATCGGCAGGCCGCATCGACTGGACAATGGGCTGGGTCTACGTGGGCATCTTCGCGGCGTTCGACCTGGCAACTGCGCTGGCCGTCATCCCACGCCACCCCGACCTGCTGGTCGAACGCTCGAACATCCAGGCCGGGACGAAGCGCTGGGACGCCATCATCGTGCGTCTCTCGGCGGCTTACCTGCCGATGGCCTCGTGGCTCGTCGCCGGGCTGGACGAGCGCTTCGGGTGGACGCCCGACTTGCCGTTGGCCCTGCAACTGGCCGCTGTCGCCGTCACCGTGCTGGGGTATGCTCTGGTGGTGTGGGCCATGGCAGCGAACGCCTACTTCTCCACCACTGTCCGCATCCAGGACGAACGCGGGCACACGGTGGTCACGGCAGGCCCGTACCGGTTCGTGCGCCATCCGGGGTACGTGGCGTCCATCACCTTCACCACCAGCGCGCCGGTGATGCTCGGGTCGCTGTGGGCGCTGATCCCGGCGCTCCTGTCCGCTGCGTTCTACATCGTGCGTACTGCACTGGAGGACAAAACGCTCCACGAGGAACTCGACGGGTACGTCGAGTACGCCCAACAGACGCGCTACCGGCTCCTGCCAGGGATTTGGTAAACAAACCGCAGGGGCGCGGTTGAATCGCGCCCCTGCGGTCGGTAGGTCTCAATCGGCCTTACGCGTCCCGCTGCTGAATCTTGGCCCACGTATCGCGCAACTGCACCGTCTGGTTGAATACCAGCCACCCCTCGGCCGCGTCCGGGTCGACGCAGAAATACCCCTGCCGCTCGAACTGGAAGCGATCTCCCACCGTCGCACTGACCAGGCTCGGTTCGACGCGACAATCGGTCAACACCTCCAGCGAGTTGGGATTGAGGTAGTGCAGAAAGTCCTGGCCTTCTTCCAGACCCATCGGATCCTCGACGGTGAACAAGCGGTCGTACAACCGCACCTCGGCCGGGACGGCGTGGGCCGCAGAGACCCAGTGCAGCGTCCCCTTGACCTTGCGCCCGTCGGGAGCCGATCCGCCGCGCGTCTCTGGGTCATACGTGCAGCGCAGCTCGACCACTTCACCGCTCTCATCCTTCACCACACCGGTACAGGTGATGAAGTAGGCGTAGCGCAGGCGCACCTCGCGGCCGGGGGCCAGACGATGGAAACTCTTGGGCGGGTCTTCGAGGAAGTCGTCTCGCTCGATGTAGATCACGCGCGAGAACGGCACCTCGCGGCTGCCCGCTTCCGGGTCGACCGGATTGTTGCGCGCATCGAACATCTCGACCCGATCCTCGGGGTAGTTCTCGATCACAACCTTCAAGGGACGCAGCACGCCCATCACGCGCGGCGCGGTCTCGTTCAACTCCTGGCGGATGCAGTATTCGAGCATCGCGATGTCGACCATGCTGTTCCGTTTGGCGACGCCGATCATGTCGCAGAACGCGTGGATGGCGGTAGACGTGTAACCGCGCCGCCGCAGGCCTGAAAGCGTCGGCATGCGCGGGTCGTCCCACCCGCTGACGAGACCCTCCTCGACCATGCGGCGCAGGAAGCGCTTGCTCAGCACCGTGTGGCTGAGCACCAGCCGCGCAAATTCGATCTGCCGGGGGTGGTGGATGCCGAGCTGATCGAGGTACCAATCGTACAGCGGCCGGTGATCCTCATAGGCCAGGTCACACAACGAGTGGCTGATGCCCTCGATGGAATCAGATTGGCCGTGGGCCCAGTCGTACATCGGGTAGATGCACCACGCGTCGCCGGTGCGGTGGTGGGCCTCGTGGATGATGCGGTACATCACCGGATCGCGCAGGTTGATGTTGGGCGAGGCCATGTCGATTTTGGCACGCAGGGTGCGCGAACCGTCCGGGAACTCGCCCGCGCGCATCCGCTCGAACAGGTCCAGGTTCTCCGCCACCGACCGGTTGCGATAGGGGCTGTCTGTGCCCGGTTCGGTCAGCGTGCCGCGGTACTCGCGTACCTCGTCGGCGCTCAGGTCGCAGACGTACGCCTTGCCCTGCTTGATCAGTTCAACGGCCCAGTCGTAGAGCTGGCCGAAGTAATCCGAAGCGTAGTACAGGCGGTCCTCCCAATCGTACCCCAGCCAGCGAATGTCCTCCATGATCGAATCGACGTACTCGACGTCTTCCTTGACCGGATTCGTGTCGTCGAAACGCAAATTGTAGAGGCCGCCGAAGTCCTCGGCGATGCCATAATCAATGGTGATCGCCTTGACGTGCCCGATGTGCAAGTATCCATTGGGCTCGGGTGGGAAGCGAGTATGCACGCGGTCGAAGCGGCCCGACTGGAGGTCGGCCTCGACGGCTTCGCGGATAAAGTCAACGGGACGCGCATTGGTTTCTATCTTTTCGTCATTCATGGCCTTCCTCCTTGCTCCTCCTTAAAAATTGGTTGGGTGATAATAGCACATTGTAACACATTTTCCGTTTTTGTCAGGAGGTGCGCAGCGCTTCCAGCCCTGCCACAACGTCCGCTCCCAGGTCGAAGCGAATCACGCGCCGGTGGGCATCCAACAACGCCTGTCGGTCGCCCAGCGCCTGGGCATCCACCTGCACGCCGAAGGTTATCGACGACTCCGGTGCGCCTGCCTCGTCTGGAATGGGCACGTCGCGCGGATGGCTGGCCGTGAGCTGAACGAACAGCCCGTTCCCGCCATCGCCCTTGTGAAGCTGGCTGGTGGAGTGAAGGAAACGCGGCCCGTACCCCACCGTCGTCGCCAGCCGGTAGCGGTCCCGCAGCCACAGCCGCAGCGCCTGGAGCGCGGCGTCGGTCGCCTCGGTGGGCGGGATGTAGGCTTGCAATGCGACGTAATCGCCCGGCCCGGCCTGCGCCACGAACGCCGCCAGCGCCGCGCCGGTCAGCGGAGCCGGTTCGACCTCGGGCAGCGCGCCTTGCGCCTTGTACGCGTCCACCATCCGCCTCGCCTGCACCTTGGCCGACTCGACGTTGGGTTGGTCGAAGGGGTGAATGCCCAGACGGTGGCCCGCCACGGCCGTCGCCAATCCCCACAGGAACATCTGCTCGCCCAGGTCGTAACAGTCCTGCAAGGTGAACCGCACCACGGGATGCCCGGCCGCCGCCAGCGCCGCCAGTGCCGCATCGTAGGTAGCGTCGCCTTCCACTCTCAAGTAGACGAAGAACCGGTCGCTGCCGTAGACCTCGGGCGGGCCCAGCAGCTCGCCCACCACCGGCAGGATGCCCCGGCCTGATTTGCCGGTGCTCTCGGCAATGAGCTGCTCCAACCAGTCGCCGAAGCTGGCGATGCCGGGCGACAGGGCGAACGTCACTTTGTCCCGTCCCACCTGCGCCAGTTCGCTCAGCGCCGCGCCCAGCCACGCGGCCCGCACATCCTCCGCCGCCTGCGCCCGGTCGAGCAGCAGCCGCACATCCGCACCGATCAAGGCCGCCGGCAGCAGCCCGAAGAACGACAGAGCCGAGTACCGCCCGCCGATGTTGGGATCGTTGAGAAAAACGGCGCGGAAACCGAGCCGCGCAGCGATCTCGGCCAGTTGGCTGCCGGGGTCGGTGATGGCGACGAAGTGCCGCCCCGCCTCCTCAGCGCCCAGCGCATCGGCAGCGCGGTTGTAGAAGAACTTGAAGAACGAGAACGTCTCCACCGTCACGCCCGACTTGGTGGAAACGACGAACAGCGTGCGCGCCAGGTCCAGCCGTTCGGCGTGAGCCAGGACCGCGGCAGGATCGGTGCTATCCAGCACGGCCAGGTCCAGCCCGCCCTCCGCCACACCGAACGTCTTACGGAAGACCTCGGGGGCCAGGCTGGAGCCGCCCATCCCCAACAGCAGCGCGTGGGTGTAGCCCTCGGCGTGCAGGGCCGCGGCCAGCGATTCCATACGCGGTACCTCGGGGCCCATCGCGCTGGGGCTGTGCAGCCAGCCCAGCCGGTTGGCGATGTTGGCCGGTTCGGGGTGCCAGACGGTGTGGTCGTGCTCCCAGATGCGCGCCAGCACGCGCTCCCGCTCCATCTCGACCAGCGCCGCGTCGACCGCGGCCTGGTAGCGCCCCAGGTTCGCCGACGCGCGCAGCAGCCGTGCTCGCTTCTGCACCACTGCATCCATCATCGTCCGGAAGGCCCGCGCAAACGCGTCGAGGCCCTCGACCTGCAACGTTTCGGTAACGGTGTCCATATCGATGCCCAGCACGGCCAGCCGTTCGAGGTGCGCGCGGGCGTCGTCCAGTCCCTGATCGACCGTCACCGCCGCCACGCCGTGGTCGCGGAAGGCGTCCAGCGTGTTCGGCGGCAGGGTGTTGACCGTGTCGGGGCCAATGAGCGGGTCCACGTAGAGCACGTCGGAGTAGGCCGGGTTCTTGGTGCTGGTGCTGGCCCACAGCACCCGCTGCGGGCGCGCGCCCTGCGCCGCCAATGCCTGCCAACGCGGCGTGCTCAGCAGGTCACGGAAGCGTGCGTAGGCCACTTTGGCGTTGGCGACGGCGGCCTTGCCGCGCAGCGCGGCGTCTTCCAGCGCCTTGTCGACGGCCGTATCCACCCGGCTAACGAAGAAAGAGGCCACCGACGCGACGCGGGAGGGGTCCCCCCCCGCTGTTACCCACCGCTCCAGCCCGGCGATGTATGCCTCCGCCGCGGCCTCGTAGTGAGCCAGGGAGAAGATCAACGTCACATTGACGTTGATGCCCTCACCGATGAGCGTTTCGACGGCGGGCATACCGGCGGGCGTGGCGGGGACCTTGATCATTACGTTGGGGCGGCTCAGGGCGGCGAAGAGCCGGCGCGCCTCCACAATCGTGCCGTGTGCGTCGTGGGCCAGCTCAGGGCTGACCTCCAGGCTGACGTACCCGTCCAGCCCGGCGGTGGCGTCGTAGACCGGGCGCAGCAGGTCGGCCGCGCGGCCGATGTCGTCCAGCGCCAGCGCCTCGTATATCTCGACGGCGGACTTGCCCGCGTCGACCAGGCGGCGCAGGTCGGCATCGTAGTCGTCGCTCCCGGCGATGGCCTTCTCGAAGATGCTGGGGTTCGAGGTGATGCCGCGCAGCCCGTCGTCGATCAGGGCTTGCAAGTCCCCCGAGGTGACGAACGAGCGGCGGATGAAATCGAGCCAGACGGCCTGGCCCAACTCGGCTAATTGGTTCAGCTTGGTCATGTGACGCTCCTTTCAAGAAGGGCGGGTTTCCAACCCGCCGACCGTGGTTGACCAGAGGGGCGCAGCATGCTGCGCCCCTACTGCCCCTGCACCCCGCCGGGGAAACGGGTAAACCTGC
>JAFGOJ010000166.1 GCA_016926575.1 Anaerolineae bacterium
GGCGGCCTTCACCCTCCCGCAGGTTCCAAACCTGCGGGAGGGTGGGCATTTTCTGCCCTTTGTGGTGGCCGGGCCGCGAAGCGGCCTAAGGCCGTGGCGACTGTTCCGGGAAAAGTCGCCGCTTTGTCAGCGACGCGAGAAGCGTTTGCTCACTATTTATGCTATAATAGTCTGTGTCGCGTGTTTCTCTTATCGTACCTCAATCTGGAAAAGGAGGCAAATCGTGGGAGCTGAAGTGTTTGCTACGCTGGGCTGTGGACTTGTTGGCATCGCCGTCTTCGCACTGTTCATCGTCACCACGTCGATCAAGGTGCTGTACCAGTACGAACGGGGGATCATCTTTACGCTGGGCAAGTACACCGGCACGCGTGATCCGGGCATCACGCTGGTCATCCCCATCTTCCAATCGATGCGCAAGGTCGATATGCGCATCAAGACGGCCGAGATTCCGCGCCAGGAGGTGATGACGCGGGACAATATCCCCATGTTGGTCAACGCGGTGGTCTACTTCAAGGTCGTCCATCCCGAAGACGCGATCATCAAAATTGAGGACTACGTCTTCGCCGTGCGCCAGTACACCCAGGCGGCGCTGCGGGACGTGATCGGCAACAGCGAGATGGACTTCGTGCTCACGGAGCGGGAGCAGATCGCCGAGAGCATCAAGGAGATCGTCGACGTCGAGACCAGCGGCTGGGGGGTGGACGTCGAGTCGATCAAGATTCAGGAAGTGGAGCTGCCGGCGGAGATGAAGCGGGCGATGGCGAAGCAGGCTGAGGCGGAGCGCGAGCGCCGCGCGATGGTCATCGCCGCTTCGGGCGAATTGACCGCTTCGGAGAACCTGCGCATGGCCGCCGAGAACCTGGCCAAGAGCCCCGGCGCGCTGCACCTGCGCACGCTGCAGACGATCCGCGACATCGCCGCCGACCCGTCGGAGAAGATCGTCCTCTTCATCCCTTCAGACCTGGGCAAGACGATGGTTTCTCTCGTCGAGGGCGGGTCGGAGTAGCCGCTCCGACCTGTTTCTCTGCCATGCTTGACAACAAAGTTCGCTATTTGCAGATCGCCTTCAACTACGATGCGGCACTCGTGCGGCACGTCTTGCCGAGCATCTCACCCAGCCCGCGCATCTTGATCGAGGCCGGGACGCCGTTCATCAAGCGGGAAGGGCTGGCCGGCATCCGCTTGATTCGCAGCTTGTGGCGCGGTCACGTGGTGGCCGACATCAAAACGTCGGATGGGGCGCTGGGTGAGGTCGACATGGTGCGGGCAGCCGGGGCGACGGCGGCGACGGTCCTCGGCAGCTCGCCGCCCGAGGCGCTTGACCTCTTTATCACACGCTGCCAACAACTGGGAATGCTGTCGATGATCGACATGCTGGGCGTTGCAGACCCGCTGAAGGTGGTGTGGCGGTTGAAGAAGCCACCCGACGTGGTGGTGCTCCACCGCGGCCGGGATGAGGAGAGCACGTACGGCAAGATGATTGAGTATCGCCAGGGTAATCGGGTGCGTAGCAAGTTCGACGTGCTGATCTCCGCCGCCGGGGGTGTGGACCTCAAAGAGGCACGCAGCGCGATCTTCAACGGAGCCAACATCGTTGTGGTCAATCTGGTGCAGCCGGGTGATCCGTGGGAGGGCATCCCCACCACCGGCAACGTGGCCGCGGTCGCACTGGAGTTTCTGTCGACGATCGAGTAGGGGATGTAGAAGCCTGTCGTTGGTAGGGGCGACCCGTCGGGGTTGCCCCTATACCGTCATGCCCGCACAAGCGGGCATCTATGCTGTGGACAGAAGAGTCCCGCTTTCGCGGGTATGACGGTGTAATAGCAACTTCTCGACCTGCCTTCCGGCGTGGAACGAACTGCGCACCAGCGGGCTGCTCTCGACCCAGCGGAAGCCCATCTCCAGCCCCGCCTCGCGGAAGCGCTCGAACTCGTCGGGCGTGACGTACCGCTCGATGGGCGTGTGGCGGCGGGTGGGCTGGAGGTACTGCCCAATCGTTAGAATGTCCACGTCGATGGCGCGCAGGTCGCGCATCACTGCCAGTACCTCGTCCTCCGTCTCGCCCATGCCCACCATCAGACCGCTCTTGGTGAGCGCGCCGGGCCAGAGGCGCTTGGCGTTGCACAGCGTGTCTAGCGACCACGCGTACCGGTTGCGCGGCTGAATCTGGTCGAAAAGGCGCGGTACGGTCTCGACGTTGTGGTTGAGGACCTCCGGGTGGCTCTCCATGACCACGCGCAGCGGCTCGACCTGCCCCTGGAAATCGGGGATCAGCACTTCGACGGTACAGCCGGGTTGAAGGGCGCGAATCTGGCGCACGACCTCGGCGAAGGCCGCCGCCCCGCCGTCGGGCAGGTCGTCCCGCGTGACCGACGTGATCACGGCGTGGCGCAGGTCCATTGCCTGCACCGCCTCGGCCACACGGCGCGGCTCGTCGGGATCGAGCGGGCCAGGGCGGCCGGTGCGGATGTTGCAGAAGCGGCAGACGCGGGTACAGGTGTCGCCCAGGATGAGGAACGTCGCCGTGCGATGCCGCCAGCACTCGCCGATGTTGGGACAGTTGGCCTCCTCGCAGACCGTGTGCAGGTGTTTGGCGCGCATCAGGCGCTTGACCTGGTGGTATTCCTCACCGGTGCGCAGCGGCACTTTCAGCCACTCAGGACGGCGTTCGGGACGGTTTTCTGCGTCTTTCAAGGTTCACCTCTTACACACACCCTCATCGGCAAATCAACACAGGTTTTCGAACGGTACGCAGGATGCGATCCAACGTGCTGCCCAGCACGATTTCCAGTACCGGGCTGGCTCCGTAGCCGCCCGCGATGAGTAACTCGCTGCCGTGCTCTGCGGCGGTTTCCAGAATCGCTTCAGCGGCGGGACCTTCCTTCTCCACGCACGGCGCCTGAACGCCGTGCGCCTCCAGGTAGGCTTGCGCGTGCTCGCACAGGCTTCCGGTGTCGAGTCCGTTTTCAGAGACGGTGACGACGACCAGGGGGGCGTTCCAACCGGCGGAGAGGTAGGTGGCGACGAAGAGCGCTTCCTCGGCTTTGGCGCTGCCGTCGTAGGCCAGCAGCAGACGGTCGAGAGGCGACGGCGCGCCGGGCACGCTCAGGATCGGGCGCGGGCAGCGCCGGATGAGGGTGCTCATCCCCGAGCTCAGCTTGGAAAGCGGGCTCGGGGTCGGGGGATGGCTCAGGCTCAGCACGACCAGGTCGGCCCAGCGCGCGTTGTCGCAGACGCGGCGCGACACGGAACCGGCAGAGATGACCATCTGCCCGGGGATGCCTGCGTCCTGGCAGTGCTGTTCGAACGCAGACCGGAGCGCGTCCGGGTCTTCTATGTCCTCCGGCGGGTCGGCGGTCGTGACGTGGACGGCGCGCAGCCGCCCGCCCTCGCGCCGGGCGACGAGGAGGGCCTGCTCCACGGCGTGCCATCCGGGTTCCTGCCCGTCGATGCCCACCAGAATGTTGGTGAACAGGCGGTCGCTGCGGCGGGCTTCCACCCGTTCGCGCCGCCACTGGCCCGCCGGCGGGCCGGATTCGAGTTCGTCGGGGGTCAGGGCGTCGAGAATGCGCTCGCCCACCCGCGCCGCGACGCGCTGCGGGCGTGTGCTGAACCGCGCTGCCAGGTCGGCGGCGGCGGTTGCGGGCGCGATGTCCCACCCGAACGCCTGCTCCAACGCGGCGCGGTGCTCGGCCAGCCAGAGATAGAGGTCGGTCTCCGTGCGGTCAGGGAAGTCTTGCAGGATGCCCTGCTCCCAAATCAGCCGGACGACGGGTTGGTAGACCGTGTCGTACCAGTGGGCGGCGGCTTCCGGGTAGGGGATCTCGCGCTGCTTTTCGATGCCCATGAAGTGGCGGTGGACCTTGATGTGCTCTTCGAGGTGCTGGTATTGGCCGGGGACGGTCACCGCCAGGTCGGCCTGAGGGCGGGTTTGGTCCAACTGGGTGTGTTCCAGAAAGCGGGCGTATTCGGCCTTGAGGATGACGTCTTCGGGTTCGTCGTCGGGGGTGAGGGGCACCTTGGTGTGGACCTCGGTGACGTAGGCCTGGATGTGCGTGGCGTTGAGCTCGCGCGCGATCGAGACACGGTGGTTGCCGTCCTTGACGAAGTAGGCGGCGCCGATCTGGTAGACGTCGATGGGAGGCACGCCCTTGAGGCCGGTCACGGCGGTTTTGACCCTGGCCCAGCGGCCTTCGTCGCTGTCTCGCGTGGGCAGGAAGCTGCGGGTGAAGTCGGTGTAGCGCCCGACGCTGCCGACGATGGCGTCCAGGGGGATGTCCTTGAGCTCCTGGGTGCTGCCTTCGCGCGCGCGCAGCTTCTGGCGCACGTCCTCATAGGAGAGCAGGTCGGCGGAGCGGCCGCTCAGGCGGGCCAGGATGCGTTCGAGGGCGGCGCGCCGGCGCGCGCGGCGGAAGTCCTCTACCGCGGCGGACAGGTTGGGGAGGGTGTGGATTCCCATCGAGCCGCCTCACCCCCCGTGCGGCTGGCGGCGCTCGAACGTGGTGGGGCGCTCGAAGCCGGCTTCTCTGAGCATCGCCAGGCCCCGCTCGAAATCGCCCGCCAGGTGGTCGGGGGCGTGGCTGTCCGAGCCGAGGGTCACGATGCGGCCGCCCTCTTCGCGGAACCAGCGCAGTATCTGAACCGATGGGCCGGGTTCCCCTATGCCTTTGCGGCGGTAGGACGTGTTGATCTCGATGCCCTTCCCGCGCCGGGCGACGGTGCGCAGGATGGCGCGCACCTGCTGCTCGTGGCGCGTCAGGTCGAGTTCCTGCATGCCGAAACGGAGGTGCGTAGCCCGCCGGATGATATCGAAGTGGGCAATCACGTCGTAGTCGGCCTGGGTGGTCAGACCGGCCAATTCGTCGAAGTAGAGCGTCAGCCCTTCGTCCAGGGTGAGGCCGTCGAAGAGGTGCTCGTCGAAGACCGACCGGCCCTGCGCCCAGTGAATCGAACCCAGGACGACGTCGTAGTCACCGGTGGCGAGCAGCGCGGCGATTTTTGCGCCGTAGATGTGGCCCTCGCCGCATTCGACGCCGGCGCGGATGGTCAGTTGTCCGTCGAAGAGGTCGCGGCAGCGGCGGATGGCTTCCCAATAGCGCTCGGGGCGGAAGTAGCCGCTGCACACGTCGAGGGGTTCGAAGTCGGCGTGGTCGGTGAAGGCGATTTCGGCAATGCCGCGTGTCAGTGCGGCGCGACACATCGTTTCCATTGGAACGTCGCTGTCGCAAGAGAATTGGGTGTGCACGTGATAATCTGTCCAGGTTGTCATAGGGGGTATTCTAACACAAGTTGGTGTCTTGTACAGCCAGCGGTTACGGCCTGAAAGAGAGCGTGTCTCCCACCGCCACGCGCTCGAGCAGGCCCGGGGGGCCCTCCAGGATGTCCTTCGCCGGGCCTTGGGGGACGTAGATCGGCCGCCAGGGGCGCGCCAGGCACGTGTCGACCACACGGCCTTCCCGGTCGAGCCAGACCACCGCGATGGGGAAGGAGACGAAGAACATGTGGATGGCCGCGTCGACGCGGTTCTCGCGGCTGCCGACCAGCAGGATGCCCTCGTCCTGCCCCAGCGCGCGGCGGAAGGTCAGGCCGCGCAGGCGGCACAGGAACGAGGCGCAGTAGCGCACGCGCCCCAGGAGTTGGGTTTTCTGCGTTTCATTCCACGCAATTTGCCATTTGGACATAGTGGACCTCCGTAGTGTACCTTCCCGGAAGCTCGTAGAGCTTCCGGGAAGGTGCGTTCTATTGAGTCGTTACTGGTAACTGCTCAGCCGGGTCATTGCGAGCCGCCCGGAGGGCAGCGAAGCAATCTCCAAACCGCATCGTGGAGATTGCTTCGGGCGCTACGCGCCCTCGCAATGACTTGCCAGTGGGCAGGCTGAGCAGTTACACGAATTTCAGGCTTTTTCATGTCAATTCGTGGCCGATTTTTGCCATTGACGCCGCGCCGACTATGGCGCGTCCCACGGCGCGCGGATCGCTCCACCGCCCAGCACGTCTTCCCCTTGATAGAGGACGAGGTACTGGCCGGGCGTGACGTCGCGTTGCGGCCGCTCGAATCGCACGTGGAGGCAACCTCCGGGCAGCGGGGTAGCCGTGACGGGCACCCCGCGGTGGCGGTAGCGAATCTTTGCCTCGGCGCGGAAGGGCGCGCGCGGCGCTTCTCCGGCAATGTAGTGCATCGGGGCGGCGGTGCATTCCCACCGTCCCAATGCCTGCGCCGGCCCCACCACCAGCGCGTTCCGCTGCGGGTCCATTCCCAGCACGTAGAGCGGGTGGGGCGCGGGGATGCCGATGCCCTTGCGTTGCCCGATGGTGTAGTTGACCAGGCCGGTGTGTTTACCCAGAACGCTCCCGGCGGCGTCGACGATGGGGCCGGGGCGGACCGCTTCGGGGGCACGTTCGGCCAGGAAGCGGCGGTAGTCGCCATCGGCCAGGAAGCACACGTCCTGGCTGTCCGGCTGGTCGGCCACGGCCATGTCCCACGTATGGGCGATGGCGCGCACGTCGGTTTTGGTCAGCTTGCCCAGGGGAAAGAGCGCGTGGCGCAACTGGGCCTGGCTCAGTGCGTGGAGCATGTAGGACTGATCCTTGGCCGGGTCGAGGCCGCGCAGCAGGCGGAAGCGGCCGTCCTGGTGCCGGATGCGGGCGTAGTGGCCGGTAGCCAGGTACTCTCCGCCTTGCCGGCGCACCCAGTCGAGCAAGAATCCGAAGCGCACCTCGCGGTTGCAGGCGATGCAGGGATTGGGCGTGCGGGCGGCGGCGTACTCGGCGATGAAGGGTTCCACCACGGCCGCGTGGAACGGTGCACGCCCGTCGACCAGGTGGAAGGGGATGCCCAGCCGGTCGGCCACGGCGCGGGCGCGGTCGATGGCTTCGGGCGTGCAGCAGAGATTGCCGCGCCCCGTGCCTGACTCGGCCCACGTCTGGAGCATGACACCCTGAACGCGGTGCCCCTGTTCGACCAGCAGCGCGGCGGCGACGCCGCTGTCGACGCCGCCGCTGAGTCCTACGAAAATGTGCATGACACTCACGTTTTTACAGTCCGAAGATCTTCATGCCGGCCCAAATCGCCGCCGGGTGGAGGTCGTAGGCCAGCGAGATTTCCACGTGCGCGGCGAAGCCGCACTTCCGGCAAGAGACCTCGGCCCGGTTGAGCAAGTAGCAGCCCTGGGTGAACTCGCCGCTCGGGTCGACGCTGGCGACGAGCCAGGGGTGGCAGCGCCAGGTGTTGTCTTTCAAGTGGCGCAGGGCCGCGGCAGAGTCCAACAGTGGATACCCCTCCCGTTTGAGCGCGATCAACTGGTCGATGACGGCGTGGCGCTGCGCGCGTTCCAGCGACAAGTCCTCGGTGTCGGGATAGGGGAAGTAGAACTGGACGGTGATGCCGGCGACGCGGTCGGAGAGGAAGCGCACCAGCGCGGGCAGCGTCTCCGCGTTGGCGCGGCTGATGGTGACGTTGGCGTAGAGGCGCGGGTGGGTGGAGGCTTCGATGTGGTCGACGGCGCGCCGGAAGGTGCCTGCGCCGCGCAGACGGTCGTGGGTCTCTTCCAGGCCGTCGATACTGACCCACACGGCGTCGGCGGGGCTTTCGAGGGGGAAGGAGCCGTTGGTGGTGATGCCGACGCGGACGAAACGCTTCTGCGCCTCGCGCACCAGGTCGTCGAGCCGGCGCTCGCCATCGCGCCACAGGAACGGCTCACCGCCTTCCATGATCACCAGTTTGACCCCCGCGGCCTGGATGCGTTCCATTGCTTGCAGCGCGGTGGAAAAGGGCATGTCGCCGCCACTCATCTTCCAGAATGGGCAGGCGACGCAGCGACAGTTGCAGCGGTGCGTCACTTTGAAGCTGGCCAGCATCGGCCGGCGACGGTGCAGCAGGCGCGCCGTCAGCAGGTGGTGGGCAAACCGGGCGGCAGCGGGGACGTCCATCGCGCGTGCCGTGGGCTAGTCCTCGCCCCGCAGGCGCTCGACGATGGGGGGCAGCGCTTCGATCACGGCGTCGACGTCGGCTTCCGTGTTGGAGCGTCCCAGCGAGAAGCGCAGCGCGCCGATGCCCCAGTCGGGCGTGAAGCCCATCGCCTGGAGGACGAAGGAGGGCTCCGCTTCGCCTTCGGAGCAAGCCGCGCCGGAACTGGCGGCGATGCCTTCCAGATTGAGAGCGATGACCAGCGAGGTGCCTTCTACGTTGCGGAAGGCGAAGCTGGCGTGGTGGCAGAGGCGCTGGCGCGGGTGACCGGTCAGTTGGGTTTCCGGCACGGCGTCGAGGACGCCGGCGATCAGCCGGTCGCGCAGGGCGCGCAGGCGGTGGCCCGCGTCGACGCGCTCTTCTTCGGCCAGGCGCAGCGCGGTTGCCAGCCCCACTGCTCCGGCGACGTTGACCGTGCCGGGGCGGCGGCCGCGCTCGTGGCCGCCGCCGGTGATTGCGGGCACGAAGGGCGTGTTGCGGCGCACGTAGAGCAGCCCGACGCCCTTCGGGCCGTAGAACTTGTGGGCGGAGAGGGCCGTCAGGTCCACATGCAGGTCGTCCAGTTCCAGGGGCAGGCGGCCGGCGGCCTGGATGGCGTCGGTGTGGAAGAGGACGCCGTGCTCCTGGCAGATACGGCCGATCTTGACCAGGGGTTGCACCGTGCCGACCTCGTTGTTGGCCATCATCACACTGACGAGCAGCGTGTCGGGGCGGATCGCGCGGCGCACGTCGTCGGGGTCGACCTGCCCGTACTGGTCGACGGGGACGAGCGTGACCTCGAATCCGAACAGGTCGTGCAGTTGTTCGACCGTGTGGCCGACGGCGTGGTGTTCGACGGGCGTGGTGATCAGGTGGTTGCCGCGTCCGGTCTGGCGGGCGGCCCAGGCCGCGCCGCGCAGGGCCAGGTTGTCGGCCTCGGTGCCGGAGCCGGTGAAGGAGAGCTCGGTGGGGCGGCATCCCAACACGTCGGCGGCGGTTTGCCGGGCGCGCTCGAGGGCGGTCGCGGCGTCCTCGCCCCAGGTGTGGGTGGAGGAGGCATTGCCGAAGGCGTCGCTCCAATACGGCGCCATCGCCTGCACCACGCGGGGGTCGACGGGAGTCGTTGCGGAATGGTCGAGGTAGATCGGTCGCTGCGTTTTGTTCATAGCATATCTCCTGAGGGTATTTTAGCATGGAGGGAAAGCGGATGCAAGGACAACGTGGTGGGGGTATTTGTTGTTGGGGGGCAACGGCGAAACCCAGCCACGGATTCACGCGAATTGACACGAAAAAGGCCAAAAATTGGGGATGGTTCAGAAATAGGTTGACACTTTTCGCCCTTCTCCCAAGTGTCATTCTGAGGAGCGGAGGCCGCGTAGCGGCCGGAGCGA
>JAFGOJ010000167.1 GCA_016926575.1 Anaerolineae bacterium
ACCCACGCCCGCCACGAGCGACAGCAAAACGGTTATGGTGATGATGACCCTCTTTTGCACGCGCCACCTCCTCATCGACACGAATTTACCCTCAAGCCTGTAGGGCGGGTTTCTTACCCGCCCGGCAAGTCTACCAAGAGTTCACCTTCCCGGAAGCTGCGGCAGCTTCCGGGAAGGTAGCCTCGATAAACTCACTCTCAAGTGTACACCTAATTGCCCCTCAACACAAGCGGCAGGTAGATGTACCGCTCGCCGAGGATCACGTCGACCGGGCCGTAGGTGTAGATGTTGTTCGTCTCGTCCCACTCTTGAATCTGCCCGCGGTCAAGATCGAGCCAGGTCCAGTCCGGCCAGATCACGTCCGCTTGCGCGTAGAGTGAATAGGTCTCCGTCGCCGTCAGCACGATGTGATACACGAGTGTGTCCTCTGCTCCCGCCGCCAACCCGCCCGGAATGGACGTGTACGCCAATCCGCCGATGTCGTACCCGCCCGCGTGGTCGAGCAGGCCGCTGGGCGGACCGGCCGGCTCGAAACCGCTCGGCTTGGCGTAGATTTCCACCACGAACCAGGTGCTCGCGTCGGCCCAGCCCTGATTCGCCACCGTAACCGAGATCGAGACCGTCCGCGACAACGGGTCGCCCGCGATGGGCGAGGGCGGCGAAACGACCATGTCCGTAATCACCAGGTCCGGCAGCATCCTGTCCACGATGTACACAAGCGACTCCGCCCGTACCTGGCTGACCAGGTTGGTGCCGGTGATGACCGCCGTGTACGTGCCCGTGGTCGGGTAGGTGTGCGTGAAGACCAGCGACGCGCCCGCCGTCAGCGTGTCGCTCTCCAGCGGGCTTCCGTCGCCGTAGTCGAACACGTAGGTCACGTCCGACCCGCCCACGAGCGTCGCCGTCAGCGTCGTCGTTTCCGTGACCAGGTGCGGCGAGTCGTTGACCAGGCTCAGCCCCGTCACCGGTTCGATCACCGTCACCGGCGCGACGCTGTCGATGACGCTGTAGGTGGAATCGTAGGTCGCCGTCACCCGCCGGTTGTAGTAGACCCCCTCGGCCAACGGCGCCGTCGCCACGAAGGTGATTGTCTCCTCAGTTTGCGCCGTGTCCCACGTGTGGCCGGGCAGGGTCAGCGTCGTGTGGTACGTCGCCGGCGTGAACCCGTCCGCCAGCAGGTCGACCAGGTCGATCTGGGCGATGCCGGTGCCACTGTTGATGACGGTGATGGTGTACGTCACCTGGTCGCCCGAGGCCACCGTCGCCGGTTCTACCGTCTTCTCCAGCAAGATCGTGTTGACGGAGACGACCGTGACGTCAAGCGCGTCCGTAACCGCACCGGCGACATTGATCGCCGTAGCGCTGCACGCGTTGTGCAGGATCGTGTTCGTCGGCAGCGGGCTTTCCACACGCACGCGCACTGTCACCTGCACCGCTGCGCCCACAGGAATCGAGCCATCCAGGTCCCACACGATCTCCGGCAGCGCCGACGTATCGATGCTGCCCGTGGCCGGGGCCACGAACGCCGCCGAGTCGAAGACGACGTGCTCCGGCAGCGTGTCGCGGATCACCACGTCGAGGGCCGGGCCAGAAGCGGCGGCGGTGTTGGTGACGGTGATGGTGTAGTCCACCCAGTCGCCTGGGCTGACCGGATCGGCGCTCACCGTCTTCTCGATCGCCAGATCGCCCTCCGAAGTCGCCACAACGGTCACCGCCGGGCCGGTCACCCGCTGGTAGACCCCACCACCGACGACGCCGTAGTCGTCGTTGACGATGTAGGTGCCCTCTTCGATCGGCGTGTTGACCCTGACGATCAGCGTGATCTGGATCGACTCACCCGGCTGGAGCACGTTGCTCAGTTCCCAAGTCACCACCGGATCGGTGCTGACGGTCGCGTGGCTCGACCCCACGAACGTGGTATGGTCGGGCAGCACGTCGGTGACGGTGTAGACGCCGCTCGTCGCGGTGTCGCCGTCGTTGGTGATGGTGAGCGTGTACGTCACCAGTTGCCCGCCTTCCACCGTCGGGAAGGGCGTCACGGACTTGACGATCAGCCAGGCCGGCGACTGGACGTAGATCGTATCGATCACCGTCTTCGACGTCGCGGGCGGGCCGGAGGTCGCGGTGACGCGAACGTTGTTGGTCAGATGTCCGGCGTCGGTGGGCACGGAGACGGTCACCTGAATTTGTTGGCTCTGACCAGGCGTCAGGGTCACCTGCGCGGGGACGATCGTGACGGGCCAGCCGTAGTCGGCGGTGTAGGCCAGGGTGAAGGTATCGGTGATTTCGCCGGTGTTTTGCAACGTGTGGTTGAACACCACCACGTCGCCGGGCAGGGCGGTCGTCGCGTCGTCGCTGTAGAAGTCCAGCCCGCGCAGCGGCAGGTACTCGTAGGCCCCCATATCGACCCGCGTGTTGATCGGCCGCGGGTAGTTGGCGTAGTCGATGGTCATCGTAGAGGCCGGGTTGCCCACGTCCCGCGCGGCGGAGCCATTGCCGATGTACAGGTCGGGCGGCGTCGCGGCCTCATTGGCGAAGAGCGGGTCGCCCGACACGTCGCTCGCGTTCAGCGCCGGCATCGTCCCGCCGACGTTGCCGCCGACGTTGCTGTCGTACAGGTTGTAATGGAAGTAGGAGACGGTCACGCCCGGCGCGCCGTAGACCGCGCCGCCGCTCTCGCTGTTGTGCTCAGAGAAGATGTTGTCCGTCCCGTAGAACGTGCTGCCCGCGGCGTAGACCGCCGCGCCCTCGCCGTTTTCGGCGGTATTGCGGAAGAAGGTGTTGTTCCTCAGCGTGGTCGCGCCGCCGGCGACGTAGAGCGCGCCGCCGCGGGTGATGACGGTGGTATCGTGCAGCAGGTTGTTTTCCAGCAGCAAGCTGCCGCCACCGCCGTAGTAGACGCCACCGCCCAGCGCCGCTGCGCCCGCGTAGAGCCGGTTGGCACGCAGGGTCAGGTTGCCGTCGCCTTCGTGATACACGAGGCCGCCGGCGTCCTCGTCGACGGGGCCGCCGCCGAAGCCGGTCGCGTCGCCGCTGTGCAGCACCAGCCGATCGAGCGTCAGGGTGACGCCGGACGTGACGTAGATCGCCCGCCCCGCGCCCTGGGCGTCCAAGATGGTGGGGTTAGCGACGTGGTCGGGCGGGTCGGCCTCCCAATCGGGCGGCGCGTATCCGCCGAGCAGCGCGACGGGATGATCGACGAACAGCGTCTGCGTCAGCGCCTGGCCCGCGTAGGTCAGCGCTACCGATTCGGTGTAGGTGCCCCAGGCGATGCGGATTTCGTCGTAGTCGGCGGCCTGGTTGATGGCGTGCTGGATCGTGCGGCAGGCTGCCACACCCGGCTGCGTGCAGTTGTTGTCGGGAACGTCGACCACGTTCGGGTCGGGGTTCCCCTGCGTCTCGTCGACCAGGGAGTCGAGGCCGCCGTTCACGTCGACGTAGCGGATGCCGGTGGTGTAGCTGATGGCGGTACTGTCGGTGGCCGAGCGTTCTCGGTTCTCCGTGGCCCCGCGCGAGCGGGCCACGGCGCTGGTCAGGTCCGCCAATCCACCGGCGGCCTCCAGGTTGATCGTCACACTGATCACCACCGTCGACGTCTGCGCAGGCGCGAGAGTCAGCTCGGGCGGGTAGATATCGGCCGAGGCGTAGTAGCCGGAGGTGGGGTAGATGTCGTAGGTGTCGGCCACGTTCCCCTCGTTGGTGATGACGTGGGTGTAGGTCACCGTCTGGCCCGGCGCGGCCGCGCCGTACCGGTTCGGTCCGATGGAGAACAAGTACAACGGGCCGGCGGTTGTGGTCAGACTGGCGCTGGTCATCGTTCTGGGCAGCGCACCTGGGCATGGCCGTGCCACGACCGCCAGCGAAGAGACGTCCTCCTCACCGGCGAACATGCCACCGGGGACCGCCACCTCGACCATGACCTGTGCCGTCACGCCGGGGCCAAGGTCGAAGCGGGCCACCGTGCCGCCCGAGATGGTCACATTCGCCCCATCGACGACCTGAGTAATCCTCGCCCATCCCAGCGACGTGGTGAGGGTCACGGTGACCGTCTCCGTGTAGCCCGACCCCAAGCCGTAGTTCACGAGAGGATCGACATTTACAGAAGATATGTTTGCACTGCCGTTGTAGATCGGGACGGCATACACAGCGGTTTCACCCGGCTCGACGGTCTGTTCGGTCAATGCGGGCGACTGCCAGCTCAGGTTGCGTTGCACCCAGAACTCGTCGCGCCCGGC
>JAFGOJ010000168.1 GCA_016926575.1 Anaerolineae bacterium
CTATTTTCGGAGCAGAGGCAATCCTTGAACCAACTGACCCATTCACAAACATTTCGCAAGGGCATCATCTGGCTGGTCATCTCTACGTTCGCTTACGGCAGCCTGACCGTGCTGATCAAATGGTCGATTTCGAGCGGGCTCAACGGCGAGACGGCGCTGGCGCTGCGCTTCACGATGGCGGCGCTGATCTGGTGCGCCATTCTGGTGATGCGCCGGCAGTCCATCTGGCCGGGCGCACGCCTGGCCGGACGCGCCGCCGCGATCGGCGCGCTGGTCTATGCCACCAACGCCCTGGCCTTCTACCGTGGCACCGGCCGCGTGACGGGCACCCTGGCCGCGGTCACCGTCGCCGCCGTGCCGGTGTTCGTGGCCCTGCTGGCCTGGCTCATGCTCGGCGAAAAGCTGACCTGGCGTGGATGGGTAGCGTTGGTGATGGTCGTGGTCGGCGGCGTGATGCTGGCCGGCGGCCTCCAAGGCTCCGCCGATCTGGTCGGCATGCTCTGGCTGATCGGAGCGATCTTCCTCTATTCGCTCTACGTCGTCCTCAGCACACCCCTGACCCGTGCCCTCTCTCCATCGATCTCCGCCTTCTACATTATCAGCGGGGCAGCGGTGGCCTACTGGTTGTGGGGTGCGCTTTCCGGCAGCATCGACTTCGGATTCGCGCCCAGCGGCTGGCTGGCCGTCGCCAGTATGGCCCTCATTTCCACCGTGCTGGCCCTCTCGACGTTCCTGGCCGGATCGCGCATCGTCGGCGCGACCCGTGCGGCTATCGTCACCGGGATGGAGCCACTGGTCGGCGCGGGCCTGTCCGTGATCCTGCTGGGCGACCGGCCGAGCCTGTTACAGATCGCAGGCGGAGCGCTGCTGATCGCAGCGGCCGTCCTCGTCCAGCGGGAGAGGCAAGCATCCAAGGAGAGCGTCTAATGAACCATCGACGGGACGAACTGCGCCGGCGATTGGCGGCGGCCGGGGTCAACGCGGCCCTGCTGACCCACCCGCGGGACGTGCTCTACTACGCCGGGACGGCGCGCCCGGCGACGTTGTTGGTCGGCCCGCGGGATGCGGTGCTCCTGGTGCGGCGCGGGCTGGCCTATGCGCGGCAGGAATCGGACGTCGCGCGGGTTATCTCCGGCGGCGGCTTCCGGCAGGTCGCGGCGGCGCTGGCCGAGATGGGGCTGGTCGGCGGCACACTCGGCGCGACGTTGGACGTGCTCCCGGCCCAGCTTTTCCTGCGCATGCAGGAGGCGCTGCCCGGCTGGCGGCTGGCCGACATCAGCGCGCTGGTGCTGGATCAGCGTGCGGTGAAGGAGGCAGGCGAGCTGGCGGTGACCCGAGCAGCGGCGCAGGTGGCCGACGCGGGCCACCTGGCCCTGCCGCGCGCTTTCCGCCCCGGCATGACCGAACTCGAGCTGGCCGCCGCGGTCGAGGACGCCATCCGCCGCGCCGGCCACGAGGGGTACCAACCCCTGCGCCACCCCGAGGCGCGCGGCGGCGGCATCTTCCTGATGAGCGGCGAGAATCTGTCGGTGCGCGGCGGTCACGGCCTGGTAGTCACCGGGAGCGGGCTCAGTCCGGCCAGCCCCTACGGCGCCGCCCGGCGCGTCATCCAGCCGGGCGACCTGATCGTGCTGGACATCGGTTCGATCTATCAGGGCTACACCGCCGACGAATCGCGCACCTACGTGGTGGGAGCGCCCGGCGCGGCCCAACAGGCCCTGTTCGACGTGGCCTGCGCGGCTCAGGATGCGCTACTGGACGCGCTGCGGCCGGGCGCGCCCATCGCGGCGGCGCACGCCGCTGCCGAGGCAGTGGTAGCCCAAGGCGCGCCGCCCGCCTTCGCCCCCGGCGAACTGACGCTGCCCGGATTCAGCGGCCACGGCATCGGCCTGGAGCTGGACGAGCCGCCGGTCATCTCGGAGCGTGCGGACGGCGTGTTCGTGGAAGGCATGGTCCTGGCCGTAGAGCTGGAGGTCAGCGCGCCGGCTACGGGGCAGATGGTGAAAGTGGAGGATACGGCCATCCTCACCGCTGATGGGCCGGAGGTCATCACCGCCGCGCCGCGCGCGCTGGTGGAGGTAGCGTGAGACGAGGCGTAGGAATACAGTCCATGAAACTCTACAGATACTCTGTCATCGTCCTAATAATTTTGCTCCTCACCGCCTGCCAACCGACGCCCGCCCCCACGCTCCCTGCGCCCACGTCGACCCCGGCCCCCACCCCCACAGTGACCGTGCTACCGTCCCCCACGCCCACGCTCGGCCCCTGCCCAGACGGCGTCACCACGCTCTTGTTGTGGCACACCTACACCGGCGCGCAGTGGGACGTCATCGAGGGAATGATCGAGACCTACAACGCCACCAACGACGCCTGCATCCGGCTCGAATACGCCTACGTCGAAGGCGTGGGCCGCGCGCTGGCGCGCGCCATCCCTGCCGGCGACGGGCCGGACCTCGTGGCGTGGGAAGGCGCGCAGATCGGTGCAGCGGCCCTGGCAGGTACCCTCGCCCCCCTCGACGCCTACCTCGGCAGCGATTTCATGGAGGACACCTTCGTCCTACCGGCCGCACGGGGAATGATGTGGGACGGCCACGTCTGGGGCTTGCCGGAAACGATGAGCGGCATCGCCCTGGTCTACAACCGGGCCATGCTGCCGGACGAAGACCTGCCCGACCCCGACGACTTCGCCGACCTGCTGGCCAAGGCCACCGACTTTCACGACGCGAACAATCACCTGCACTACCTGTGCAGCCCCGGCCTGAGCACCGAGGTCGACGCCACCTACGCTGCCCCGGTCTACCTTGGCTTTGGGATGCCGGGGGTGGTCGGGGAAGACGGCCGCCTCTACCTGGACACACAGGCGGCTCTCGCCGCCGGCGAGTGGATCGCTGCCTTCAGCCGCGTCTCACCGGTCGAAGCGTCTGCCGAACAGTGCCGGGAGATGATGCGCAACGGGGAGGTGGCCGCGTGGTGGACCGGGCCGGAGTCGATGGCCGGCCTGACGGAGGACGGCGTCTACCACGACATCGCGCCGCTCGGTCGCCCGCTGGTCGAGACGCGGGCGTGGATGCTCACCGCCAACGCCGTCGAGCGCGGCAACGCCGAAGCCGCCGTCGCCGCGATGACCTGGTGGACCAGCCAGGCCGTGCTCACCGAGCGCGTGTTGCGGACCGGGGAGATTCCGGCCAACGCGGCGGCGCTGGCCAACCGGGACGTGCAGAGCGACTACGTCATCAGTGGGTTCGGGGAAGCGCTGTCGCGGGGCGTACCTGTGCCCAACACCCCCTACGCCGATGCGGTGTGGGGTCCCCTCGGCGACGCCACCGCCGCCATCTGGAGCGGCGCGCAGACGCCCGCAGAAGCGCTGGCCGCTGCGCAGGCCGCCGCCACGGCAGCCATCGCAGAGATGAAGTAATCCGAGAACCGCCCCATTGACATCTTTCACTTTTGCGGTATAATTGTTATGCCAGCATACCAACATACCAACCTGGCGGAACCGGTTCATCGAGCGAGGTTATGGGCCAAATCGACCGCAGTTCTCCCATCCCCATATATCACCAGCTTAAGGCGCTGATTCAAGACCGCATTGCGAGCGGCTTGTGGGGCCCTGGCGACTGCATTCCCACGCAAAAGGAAATGTGCCAGGAGCACGGGGTCAGCCGCGCGCCGGTGCGCCAGGCACTCAACGAATTGGTTCAAGAAGGAACGCTGGTGCGCCGCCCGGGCCTGGGCACCTTCGTCAACGACCAGGCCACCACACCCTCCCCCGCACAGACCACGGTTCGATTGATGACCTCGGACGGTGTATTCCAGTCGGAGGTGCTGCCGGACGTCTCGCGCGCCTGGAAGGAGCGCCACCCGGACCAGGAGATCGGCTTTCAGGTCACGTTGGTGAAGCACAGCCAGTTCTACAACGAACTGAGCCAGGCCGTCGGCAGCGGCACCGCCCCCGACATCGCCATGGTCGACTGTGTCCTGGTCGCCGGGCTGGCCGAATCGGGCTTCATCTACGACCTGGAGAGCCTCAATTCGGGATGGGACCACGCGGAGCTGGTCAAGGACCTCTACCCGGCTTTCGTCGCAGCGAATTCCTGCCACGGGCGGCTGTACGGGCTGCCGGTCACTGCCGACACGGCGTTGTTGTGGTACCGCAAGGACTGGTTCGCCCAAGAGGGGCTGGAACCGCCGCGGAATTGGGACGATCTGCTGCACGCGGCCCAGTATTTTCTCCAGCCCGACGTCCGCGCGCGTTACAACCTGGTTCACCCCCTGGTCTTCCCGGGCGGGACGAGCGGCGGCGAGGCGACAGTCTACACCCTCATGCCTTTCGTCTGGTCGGCCAGCGAGGCGCTCCACGCGGGCGGGAGCTTCATCGACGGGCCGGGGACGCGCCGCGCCCTCACGTTCTTGCGCGAGTTGGTAACCCACTACCGCGTGGTCGCCCCCGAGGTCGCCACCTATCGCGAGAACACGTCGCCGCGCCTGTTCGCCAAAGGGAAGGTCGCCATGGCGCTGGGCGGCAGTTACGAAGGTACGCTCATCCGCAGCATCAGCGGATGGGAGGGCGAAGCGTTCCTGGAGCGCGTGGGCTGCGTGGCCCCGCCGGCAGCGCCGGGCGGCCCGCCGGTTTCGACCGTGGGCGGCAACAGCTACGTCGTCCTGCGCCAGTGCCACCAACCCAGACTGGCCATGGACATCCTGGAGGTCGCTACCGACCCGGCTGTGATTGGGCACCAGATTCAATCCCTGTGGCTCAACTCGCCGCACCCATCCTTCGACACGCAGCCGGCGCCGGAGGTCGCGCCGCTGCTGGCCCAGATCAAGTATATGATCGCGTCCAGCCGCGCCCGGCCGTCGATACCCGAGTATGTCAAAGTGTCTCGGCAGCTGCAGGCGATGTTCGAGGCCGCGCTCTCCACCACCACGCCCATCGACGAGATCGTAGCGCGCACAACGGAATTCATCCGCGTCCTGACAGACAGCCCATTCCTACCGTTGCAGGCACCGCCCAATCGGTCATTTTGACTTTTGCCAAAACCGTGATAGCATAATCGTATAAGCCAACGTCTCGTGAGACGAAAGGAGGTGTCCACGTCATAACGATTGTGAAAATAACGAGTGCGCGTTCGGTGAAACACCAGTTTAACATTTACATTTAGGAGGAGAAAAGTGAAACGCTACATCTTTTTGCTGACCATTGGCATGCTGATCCTGGGTCTCGCGCTTGCAGGATGCAGCCCAAGTGAAACCCCGGAACCCACCGCAGAACCGACCGAGGAACCGACCGAGGAACCGACTGAAGAGCCGACCGAAGAGCCGACCGAGGAGCCAACCGAGGGTGAGTGCGACGAGATCACCACCATCACCGTTTGGCACGGCTACAGCGGCGACTATCAGACCCCGATCGAGGCGCTGTTCGACGAGTTCAACGCCACCAATGACATGTGCATCGTGATCGAGTACGCCAAGGTCGATAACCTGTCCGACTCGCTGGCTGTCGCCATTCCCGCGGGTGAAGGCCCCGACATCCTGGCCTGGGCCAACGACCAGATCGGCCGCAA
>JAFGOJ010000169.1 GCA_016926575.1 Anaerolineae bacterium
GCTATCTGACGTGCCACGCACGGCGGAACCGGAAGCAGTTTCAGCGCGGAAGGCTGACCAAGTTGATACGGTGTTATTATTGTAGATATTGAGGACCGAATCCCCGAAATCGCCGCCGAAGGACGTGCCGTTGATGATCGCTCCGGGGAAGAGGCTGAAGGCGTAGGGCGTGGGTGAGATGGGCTGGAGGGATTCGGTGAGCCGCACCCAGTTGCTGGTCCCCGCTGGGGCGACCCACAGATCGAGCCAGCGCCCTGCGCCGGTGAAGGCGTCGCTGTTCCAGCCACCGCAGATCAGGTAGAGGGTGAAGACGCCGTCTTCCACGTATGACTCGAAAGCTGTATCGCTTCCAGACTCGGTGCAGTAGCCCTGGAAGACGCCTGCTGTTTTGGCGTCGTACATTGCACCCCAGAAGAGGTAGTTCCCGGTCACCGGATGTCCGTCGATCTCCAACAGTCCCTGATAGGTGAACTTCATCGTCTCGTTGGGGCCGCCCTCCGGTTCCATCGGGGCGGTAGCAGATTCCGGCGGCGTGTGCAGGGGAAGGGATGGGGATACCTCGGGATCGTCTGGCCCTTGGGCCAGCGTCGTGGACGTGGCCCAGATCAAGAACACCAATGCTGCCGTCGTGCCAATCGATATCCATATTTTACGCCAAACATTTTTCTTCATTTTACTACCCTCCTTATTTTGCGACTTATTTGCGCTGGGTCTAAACCTGAGGTGTCACCGGCTGATGTTTCATCCATTTCTTATCTCATCTATTCATGCCCCCATCTTTCTGCCTCCCTGAGTGCCCACGTTGCCTCCTCGCCTCTCCCGGCGGCGGCGTACAGCTCGGCCAGGTAGGCGTAGGCGGTGCCGTCCGTCGCGTCCAGGGCGACGGCCCGCTCCAACGCCGCGATCCCTTCCTCCAACCGGCCCTGCCGGGCCAGAGTGACCCCCAGCGCGGCGTGGTAGGTAGCGACGTTCGGTGCCAGCTCCAGCACGCGCCGATAGGCCGACTCGGCCTCCCGGTACCGGCGCGGATCGACCGCGCCCCAGGCGGTGTAGAGATCGCCCCAGGCCGACCAGACACGTGGATCGCCCGGACTGAGCCGTTCGGCGGCGTCTAACTGAGCCACCGCTGCGTTGAAATCGCCACCCTCGAGGTAGCTGCGCGCCAACCCCAGCCGGTAGACCGGCTCCAACGGCCATAAGCGGACGGCGCGGGCACCCGTCGCCTGGCGCTCGCTCACGCTCCGCGTTCCCTGTTGCGACTGCCAGAACGCGACGTCGGCCAGCAGCGGGCGGGCGCAGACCAACCCGGCCAGGACGAGTGCCGCCACAGTGGGCGGGACGAGAAGCAGCCAACTCCCCGATCGGGACTCCGCGGCGGGTTCGTCCGTCCATCCCCGCCCGAGCGCCCCTGCCAGCCCCAACGCCAGCCAGAAGACCGCCCCGCTGACGGTCAGTTCGAAGCTGAACTGGAGGTCGGCCAGGTGACCGGCGACCGCCGCTGCCAGCGCCACCCACACCGTGCGCTGCCACGTCTCCGACGCGGCCCGCGTTCCACGCCAGGCCAGCCGCCCGAAGCCCACCAGCAGCGCAGCGAAGGCGAGCGTCCCCGCCAGCCCGGCGCTCATTCCCAGGTCGAGCCACAGGTTGTGCGCCCGGTCGACGACGGCGTGCCGCCCCTGGTAGTAGACCAACTGCGGAGGGAAGACGCGGGCGAAGGCGACGCGCATCGTCTCCGGCCCGTACCCCAGCCCGGGCCGCTCGGCAACGAGGGGCAGCGTGGCGCGCCAGATCGTCAGGCGCGCGGCGGTGGAGCCCGCGTCGGTGCGGCCGAGCGCTGCCAGGCGCTCCAACCCCGGCAAATTGGCCAGGTCCGCCAGCGGTCCCCCGGCCCAGGTGAGCAGCAGGACGAAGGTCACTGCCAGCACCGCGACCGCTGCTGTGGCTATGGCCAGCCGGCGGTTGCGAGTAACGGCGGCCCACGTCAGCCCGAAGACCACCCCGGCGATGCCCAGTCCCACCCACGCGCCGCGCGCCTGGGTCAGCGCGATGCACACCACCTGAGCGGCCAGGAGAACCAGCGTTGGCCAGCGCCGCTCCACCGCCAGCGCCCGCCCCAGCGTTAGCGGAATCACCAATACCAGGTAGGAGCCCAGGAAGTTCGCCCGCCCGATGGTGGAGAGGACGGGGGAGGCCGCGTCGCTCCGCCAATTGAGGGGATCGGCACCGACGGCTTGTAGACATCCGTAGGCGACCACCGGTGCATTTCCCCATACGAGTGCCGCCCACAGCCGGTCGGTCTGGACGCGCGTGCGCAGGTTGGCGACGGTCACCAGAAAGAGGATCAGGTAGGCACCCCACGTGATGAGCCCTTGCTGGCGTTCGTAGGAGCCCCACAGGCTGGCGCGCGGGGCGATGGAGAGTGCGGTCGCCAGTAGGAGTGCCAGCCCAAGGGCCAGTGCAGACCAGAGCAAGGAGGGAGGAATGTTATTGTGCTTGGGTCGTTCCGCCAGCACCTGAGCCAGCGTTCCTACCCCCATCAGCAGTGCCAGCAGGCGTAGCAGGAGTGCCTTGGGTAGCTCGAAGGCGTTGTAACTCCAGGGGTTGAATGTCAGCGGGAGCGCCGCCGCGGCGATGAGCCAGAGGCTCTCGATGGCCTTATGAGTCCAATTCATAGGTGGCCTGTTTCGAAAATAGAGCTCGTTCCTGTGGTGGTAGACGCGCGATTCAATCGCGCGCCTACCACCACCAGACAATGTGCTCCCGCCGGGTCACGGACCCGGCGGTGGCGCGGGTCGTGGACCCGCGCCGAGCAGCTACATTTTCTCTTTCAACAACCGTAGCGCCGCCTCGGCCATGATAGCAACTCCGATGGGCAGGCAGCGCTCGTCGAAGTCGAAGCGCGGGCTGTGCGCCTGGCGCGGGTCCCCCGGAGCCTGGCAGCCCAGGCGGAAGAGCGCGCCGGGGACCATGGCGGAGAAGTAGCCGAAGTCCTCCGCACCCATCGTCGGGCGAGGAAACAGGACGTGCTCCGTCCCGAGCAGGTCGCCTGCCACCTGCCGCAGCAGGTCGGTGGCTTCGACGTGGTTGAACATGGGCGGGTAGCCCCGGTCGATGCGCAGCTCGTAATCGCCGCCCAGCGCGCGGGCCACGCTCAACGCGCGTTCGACCTCGGCGTGAATCGTGGCCTGTACGTCCGGCGTCAGGTAGCGCAGCGTGCCGGAGAGCATCACGCGCTCTGGGATGACGTTGTCCACCTGCCCGCCATTGATCGTGCCGATGCTGACCACGCCGGGATCGAGCGGGCGCAGGCGGCGCGAGACGACTGCGTGCAGCGCCAGGATGACGTGCCCGGCGATGTGGATCGGGTCGATCACCTCGTGGGGGCGCGCGCCGTGGCCGCCGCGCCCGACGAGCGTGGCGTAGAACGTGTCGACGCCAGCGGAGGCCGGCCCGATCTGGATGCCCACGTCGCCGACGAGGATGCCGGTCTCCAGGTGCAGCGCCAGGACGCGGCTCACGCCGTCCATGGCGCCGTCTTCGATCATACGCGGCGCGCCGCTGAGCCCCTCGGCGTCCTCCTTCTCCTCGGCGGGCTGGAAGAGGAAGCGCACGGTGCCGGGGAACGCTTCTTGGGCCAGCAGCGTTGCCACGCCCAGGGCGATGGCGGTGTGCGCGTCGTGGCCGCAGGCGTGCATCACGCCGAGGACTTGGGAGGCGTAGGGGACGTCGTTTTCCTCCTGGATGGGCAGGGCGTCCATGTCGGCGCGCAGGGCGACGATGGGGTGGCCCGATCCCCGTTCGGCCACCACGCCCGTGCGCCCGACGCCGGTGCGCACGCGGTAGCCCAGTCCTTTCGCCACTTCCGCCACGCGCGCGGCAGTGCGCGTTTCCTGGAAGGACAGCTCGGGGTGCATGTGGAAATCCCGCCGCCAGGCGACGAGTTGCTCTGCGATGGTGTGGGCGCGTTCGATCATTGTGCTCCTTTCATCAGTCGTTTTGTTGCGGCGACGAGGCCGAAGCAGCCGGTGAGCATCATATCGCCGTAGGGGGCGGCGAAGGTATAGCCCAGCCCGGCGGCCATGTGGCGCTGCGGGCCGGTCACCACGACGACGTCGAAGCCCGAACCGGGGGCGTAGTCCGTTCCGATGTATGCGCCGTGGCCGTGGTCGGCGTAGACTTCTTCGTCGGTCAGCGTGCCCGCGCGCAGGCGGTCGACGAGGTGGGCCAGCTTTTCGGGCGTCATCAGCACCGTGTGGTGCTCGAACAGGCCGAGGATGCGCTCGCCTCGGATCAGCACGCCGATGGCGTGCTGGTTGCCGACGTTGACGGCGACGAAGCCGGCGTCCTGGTGCGGCGCGGCGACGGGGTCCTCCAGGATGCCCCACAGCGCGGCGGGGCCGGTGTCCATCACGATCGCGCCGGGGGCGTCCTGCTGGACCGCTTGCATACGAGTGTAGCAGGCGGGGGCGGTTTGGTAGGCCAGGTGGGTCATTGCACCGCCGGCCTGGACGAACTCGCGCCACAGTTGGAAACGGAAGCGGCGGTTGGAGCCTTCCAGGCATTCGCCGTGGTCCTGGACTGCCACGGCGACCGTCTGCGGGAGCGTGACGCCGAAGGGGGCCAGGGCAGCGGCGAGTGCGTCGAGGTCGACGTCCTGTGTGCGCAGCGTGACCAGGTCGGGGACGTCGGGGGGGGCTTCCACGACCGCGTAGCCGCGCTCGCGCACCTGGTCGAGGTTGTCGCGGATGGTCAGGGCGGCGCGCGGGGTGGTGTAGACGGGGAGGCCGGCGCGCAGGTGGCGCTTCATCGCGCTGACCAGCGGCCCACCGCCCATCAAGTTGCCGGTGAGGAAGATGGGCCGGCCCTCTTGGGTGAGCCGTTGCACGTGCCGGGCCAGCACGGTCGTCCACGACGGCAAGATGAGCTTGACATTGTTCTCCATGGGCTGCCCGGCTTCCCAGAGGAGGACGTCCTGCGTGCCGGCGCCCACATCGATGGCTAAGATGCGATCTAAATCCATAGTTCACTCCTGGCGATTTATGAGTATAATAAACAAAATCGTAACTTCTCAATAAAGCGGGGAGAAGATGGGGGTTTTGCGGGCGGCTTCGCCGCCCGCAAAACCCCCACCCCCCACTTTTTGA
>JAFGOJ010000170.1 GCA_016926575.1 Anaerolineae bacterium
CTCAAAAAGTGGGGGTGGGGGTTTTGCGGGCGGCTTCGCCGCCCGCAAAACCCCCATCTTCTCCCCGCTTTATTGAGAAGTTACGTCCCATCGATATTTCGTCAGGAGAGACGTTTGCACGCTACGGTGATTGTTCCTACATATAACGAACGCGAGAACATCGAGACGCTGATCGGCCAACTGCTCGCCCTTCCTATTGCCTTGCACGTCACGGTCGTCGATGACAATTCGCCGGACGGCACGGGCGCGCTGGCGGACCGGCTGGCTGCGGAAAACCCCGGCCGGGTGGCGGTCATCCACCGGCCCGGAAAACTGGGACTGGGCACCGCTTACGTGGCCGGGTTCAAACACGCGCTGACGGCCGGCAGCGACTACGTCATTACGATGGACGCCGATTTCTCGCACAACCCCCGCTACATCCCTGCGATGTTGGAGAAAGCGCGCGCCGGATACGACCTGGTGATCGGCTCGCGCTACGTCCCCGGCGGCGGCACGCAGGACTGCACCCTCCCGCGCAAGCTGCTGAGTTGGGGGGCGAACGCCTTCGCCCGCATAACACTGGGCCTGCGGGCGCACGACACAACCGCCGGGTTCCGTTGTTACCGCCGCGCGGTGTTGGAATCGGTCGGCATCGAAGAGATCAAATCCAGCGGATATTCGTTCCTCATCGAAATGCTCTACCGCACCCAACGCCGAGGCTGGAAGGTGGGTGAGGTGCCCATCGTCTTCGAAAACCGCCAACTGGGCCAATCCAAAATCTCCCGCTCGGAGATCACCCGCGCGCAAAAAACCGTCCTGCGCCTGGGATGGGCGCGTCTGCGAGGAAGAGACGGGTGATGGAGCGTGTGGTCTGTAACTTGTGCGGCGCAGACGACACCACCATCCGTTTTCCCAGCACCATCCCTCCCACATCCTCCCTCGCGGAGTGGAGCGCCTACCGCTGCACACACAGCGGCTACGGCGTCCATCCTCCCATCGTCCAATGCCACCGCTGTGGCCTGGTCTACACCAACCCGCGCCAGAACGGCTCCCACATCCTGGAGACCTACGAGGCGGTCGAAGACCCACTCTACCTGGAGGAGCGGCAGGGGCGCGTACTGACGTTCGAGCGCCACCTACGCCCCTTGGAGCGGCTGACCGGCCGACCGGACGGGCGTATGCTGTTGGACGTAGGCGCCTACACAGGGGTCTTCGTGGAGATCGCGGCGTGCCACGGTTGGGACGCCTGGGGTGTGGAGCCCTCCCATTGGGCCGTCGGTGAAGCCCGGCAGCGGGGATTGAACGTGCTCCAGGGCACCGTCGGCAGCGCCTCTCTTCCCGAGGCCGCGTTCGACGTGGTGACGATGTGGGACGTCATCGAGCACCTGACCGATCCGCTGGCCGAACTGCGCCACGCCTACCGGCTGCTGCGGCCCGGCGGCCTGCTCGTCGTCCACACTATCGACATCGGCAGCCTCTTCGCTCGAGTGATGGGCGCGCGTTGGCCCTGGCTGATGGAGATGCACGTCTACTATTTCGACCGGCGCACGCTGCGCGCCATGCTGGAACGCGCCGGGTTCACAGTCACCCACCTGCGTGCCCAGGGCCGCACGCTGCGGCTGGGCTACTTGATGAGCCGCGTCACTGCCCTCTTCCCCTGGATCGGGCGGCCTGCCGAAGCGCTGGTGACCCAGCTCGGCCTGCGCGGGCTGGCCCTCGGGGTCGACCTGGGCGATTTGTGCACTGTGTATGCGCGCAAGGAGCAGTAACGTGGACCTGTTCGAGCACAGCCGCAGAGAACAAACGCAGCAACAAGCCCCCCTGGCCGCGCGGATGCGCCCCGAGACGCTGGATGCTTTCGTCGGCCAGCAGCACATTGTGGGCGAAGGACGACTTCTCCGCCGTGCCATCGAGGCCGACCGCATCTTCTCGTCCCTGGTCTTCTGGGGGCCCCCAGGCACCGGCAAGACCACCCTGGCGATGATCATCTCCAACTCCACCCGTTCCCACTTCGAGGTGCTGAGTGCGGTGATGGCCGGCGTGCAGGACATCCGCCGGGTGGTGAAAGAGGCCAAAGACCGGCGTGGGATGTACGGCAAGCGTACGATCTTGCTGGTGGACGAGATTCACCGCTTCAACCGAGCGCAACAGGACGCCCTGCTACCCCACGTAGAGGACGGCACCGTCATCTTGATCGGATCGACGACGGAGAACCCCTACTTCGAGGTCGTGGGGCCACTTTTGTCGCGCTCGCGCGTGTTCCAGTTCAAACCGCTCACCGACGAGGACATCGCGGCCCTGCTCCGACGCGCGCTGAAGGACCCGCAACGGGGATACGGCCAACGGGCGGTGACGATGGACGAGGACGCGCTGCACCATCTGGTGCGCGTCGCGGGCGGCGACGCGCGCACGGCCCTCAATGCGTTGGAGCTGGCAGTGGAGAGCACGCCTCCCACTGCCGACGGCACCACCCACGTCACGTTGGAGGTGGCCGGCGAGGCGATCCAGCAACGCGCCCTGCACTACGACCGCGCCGGTGACGAGCATTACGATACCATCTCCGCCTTCATCAAGTCGGTGCGTGGTTCCGACCCCGACGCGGCTCTCTATTGGCTGGCGAAGATGGTCGCGGCCGGCGAGGACCCGCGCTTTATCTTTCGGCGGCTCTACATCCTGGCCGCCGAAGACATCGGGCTGGCGGACCCCCAGGGGGTGGTTGTGGTGAACGCTTGCGCGCAGGCGTTCGAGTGGGTGGGGCTGCCGGAGGGGCAGTACCACCTCTCGCTGGCAACGCTCTATTTGGCGACCGCGCCCAAATCGAACTCGGCGGGGGCGTACTGGCAGGCGCTGGCGCACGTCGAGCAACACGGAGCGGGTCCCGTGCCGCTGCCCCTGCGCGACAAGTCGGATACGTTCCACGGCCCCTTGCGGGAACACTACAAGCAGACCCTCGGCGAGCACGCCGGCTACCGCTACCCTCACGACGCGCCCGCCGGCTGGGTCGAGCAGCAGTACCTGCCCGACGGCGTCGCCGGCGGTTGGTTCCGCCCCAAGGGCCACGGCTACGAACAAACCATCGTCGAGCGGATGAATCGGATGAAAAAGGAGAGCAGCGGCGGGTAACTTGCGTCGCGTGCACCTTGCGGTATAATACAGCGTGAGACTAAACGAGGAGGTATCGTATGGCGTCTGACCGTAAGCACCGTCGGAAGAAAATGGCGCGGCATAAGCACCGTAAGCGATTGAAGAAGACACGGTGGCAACGTCGTAAATAACGCTTTACGACAGTTTATGACGACGAAGAAAGGCTCGCCTTGAAGGGTAGGATGGGGTCTTACCCCTTGAAGTGAGCCTATCTTTATTCCTGTCTTCACATCGAGATGTACGCGTTGAGGGGAACGGACTAGGAGATGCGCAAAGAGACAATTCTGCTTGCCCTCGTCCTCATATTCATTGGCATCTACTTCTTGTTGATCCAATTGGAATTGGGCATACCGGAACTGGACCGCCTGTGGCCTGTGTTCCCTTTCACAGGCGGGATGGTCTTGATGGCTATTTACGCCCGTGGGACGCGCGACAATGCCATGCCTGTCTTTTGGGGTACGAACCTCACCTTGAGCAGCGTCTTTTTCTTTATGATTACCCTCGGCGAACAAGACTACTTGGTGCTCAAGCTGATCTGGCCTGTCTTCATCGTGATCACGGGCATTGCCTTTCTGGCATTCTGGTTGGCCTGCCGTCCTCGGGATTGGAGCATTCTCTTTTTGGCCATCGTGAGCATCCTTTTCGGCGGCATGGCGCTGGCGTTCAATCTAAAGCCGGAACTGGTGCCAAGCTACAGCGACATCTGGCCTGCGTTTCCCATCATCGTCGGCTTGATCCTGCTGTTGCGGGCCGTCGCGAGCAAGCGCGAGGCCGGGCAATAGGCGGTGCATAGCCCCTCTCGCCGGTTGCTCGTCGGCATCGATGCCAGCCGGGCCGTTTCCACGCATCCCACCGGAACGGAAACCTACGCCCGCCGGTTGATCGAGGCGCTGTTGGCGCGCCCGCCCCATCGCTTTCGCCTCTACTTCCGCTCTGCCCCTCCGGCAGGGAGCTTCTCTGCCGCCGAATGGCGCGTCATCCCTTTCCCGCGCCTGTGGACTCACGTGCGCCTCTCTTGGGAGATGGAGCGCCACCCACCGGACGTTCTCTTCGTTCCCGCGCACGTGCTGCCGCCGGTGCGCCCGGCTCTGAGCCTGGTGACGGTCCACGACCTGGGATACCTGCACTTCCCGCAGGCGCATCCCTTCCGCCAGCGGCTCTATCTGGACCTCTCGACGCGCTGGAGCGCGCGTGCCGCCACGCGCGTGATCGCCGATTCGCAGGCCACCCGGGCCGACCTGATCGCGCAGTACGGCGTGCCGGCGGAGAAAATCGTGGTGGCCTACCCCGGCTACGACGAGGGCCTGACCCGGGTGGACGATCCCGCGCTCATCGTTGCCACCCGGGCACGCTACGCTATTCCCGAGCGCTACGTCCTTTACCTGGGCACCCTCCAACCGCGCAAGAACCTCTCGCGCCTCATCGACGCGTTTGCGGACGTGCCACGAGACGTGACGCTCGTCCTGGCCGGGCGACGCGGCTGGCTGTCTGACGACACTCTGGCCCAGGCGCAGCGGCTGGGGCTGGAGCAGCGGGTGCTTTTTCCCGGCTACGTCTCTGAGGGCGACAAGGCCGCGCTCCTCTCCGGCGCGCTCGCATTTGCTTTCCCTTCCCTCTACGAAGGGTTTGGCCTGCCGGTGCTGGAGGCCCAGGCGTGCGGATGTCCCGTCGTCTGCGCCAACACATCCAGCCTGCCGGAGGTCGCCGGTAGCGGCGCGCTGCTGCTCGACCCGCACGACACGCGGGCTTGGTCCCAGGCGTTGGCGCAATTGACGGGCGACGCGGTGCTGCGCACCGAGTGGGCCGCGCGTGGGCACGCCAACCTGCCCCGCTTCTCCTGGTCACGCTGCGCCGACACGGTGTTGGAGACCATCGAAACCCTTGCCGCCTCCTCGTGATGATGTTATAATCCCTTGACCCTGACTCTTTCAAGGAAAAAGCTATGCTACGCATTCTGATCGTTGACGATCACGAGGTCGTGCGGCTGGGCCTGCGCGCTCTGCTGGAACGCCACCCCGACTTCACCGTGGTGGACGAAGCAGGCACGGCCCGCGAAGCCCTGCAAAAGGCACTCCTCCACCGGCCCGATGTGGTGGTGATGGATGTGCGGATGCCCGGACGCAGCGGCATCGAAGCCTGCCGCTCTATCACCGAGAAACTGCCCGACTGTAAGGTGGTGATGCTCACATCCTACGCTGAAGACGACCTGCTCTTCGACGCGATCAGCGCCGGGGCCTGCGGCTACGTGCTCAAACAGATCGGCAGCGACGACTTGACCCGCGCCATCGAGACCGTCGGGCGGGGCGAAGCGATGCTCGACCCGGCGGTCACCCGCCGCGTCTTCGACCGCGTGCGCGAGGCCGCCCGGCAAGAAAACGCCGCCGCCTTCTCCAACCTGACCGAGCAGGAATTGCGCGTTCTCTCTCACGTGTCTGAGGGCAAGACGAACCGCGAAATCGCCGAGGCGCTTTTCCTGGGAGAAGGCACCGTCCGCAACTACGTCAGCAGCATCCTCGGCAAGCTCGAACTGACCAACCGGGCCGAAGCCGCCGCTTACGCCGTGGAGCACAACATCAGAGAGTACGTGCGCTCCCTCGACGGCTGAATGAGCCGACTATGAACCTACTGGACGCCATCAATCCCCAACAACGAAGCGCCATCACCGCCTCCGATGGCCCGGTGCTGGTCCTCGCCGGCCCCGGATCCGGCAAAACCCGCGTGCTCACCCGCCGGGTGGCCTGGTTGGTGCTGGAGCAAGACGTGGC
>JAFGOJ010000171.1 GCA_016926575.1 Anaerolineae bacterium
CGGGGGAACGGGTAAACCTGCGGTTTACCTTCCGGTTCCCCCGGACCCCTTCCGCAAATGGGCCTGGGTCAACGCCTCAGGTGGCCTTCACCCTCCCGCAGGTTTGGAACCTGCGGGAGGGTGGGCATTTTCGTCCCTTTGTGGTGGCCCCACCGAGGCCGCGACGACTGTCCCCACTAACTGTACAAAGCACCGAAGCATGGTAAAATGGCGACCAATGATCTTCCCACATAAGGGCACGTAAACCGAGAGATTTTCTTCGATATGTGGAAACCAACGTATCGCATCACGTTGACGCTCGCAACGGCATTGCTGGCCTTGTTGAGCGCGCTCCTCCTGTCTCCCACCCCGTCCTCCGCCTACGCGCCGCCCGCCGTCGAACCCGCCGCCGCCCCCCCACCCACGCCCACTACCCCCGTCACCCCCACCATCCCGCCGCCCCAGGGCTTCATCTGCACGCCGGGGCGCGTGTCGCGCTGGCGTGAGTCGTGTCTGGAGCGCGGCCCGGGCACCACAGCCTACCGTATGACCCACATCCGCCTGCCCGACCCGCTGCCCGAGCTGCCACTGATCCAGCTCACGCCCGACCCGCACGAGGACGTGGTGCCCTTCACCTTCGCCTACGTCAACACGCTGCCCCTCTCCATCTACCGCCACCCGATCGAGGCCGCGATGGGCATGGCACCGGTGCGCATCCTCTACTCCGGCGATCAGTGGGTCAGCATCGACGCCGAAGTCGACTACGAAGGCAACCTGTGGTACCAGATCAACGACGGGGAGTTCGTCCCCGCCAGGTACCTCTCCATCGCCAGCCCCTCCCGCTTCCAGGGCGTCTACCTCAACCAACAGCCCGAGTACGCTTTCGCCTGGATCAACCGCAGCGTCCAGCCCTCGCTCACGCCCCAAGGCCCCGCCAACACCGCCGTCCCGCTCTACTATCGGTACACGCTGGTCACCATCTACGCCGAGGAATTCCGCGCTACGGACGAATTGTGGTATCTGATCGGGCCGGACCAGTGGGTCGAACAGGAGTTCATCTCCAAAGTGACCGTCGACCCGCGCCCCGCCGAGGTCGCGCCGGGCGAGCAGTGGATCGAAGTCGACCTGTTCGAGCAGACGCTGGCCGCCTATGAGGGCGACCGCATGGTCTACGCCACACTCATCTCCAGCGGGCGCTCCGGCTCCACGTTCACCGACTCCGGCCTCTTCCGCATCTGGATGAAGCTGCGCGCGGGCAAGATGAGCAATCCCGATACCCAAGACGGCAGCCCGGCCTGGTACTACCTGGAGGACGTGCCGTGGACGATGTATTTCAACGGCCCCACCGCCCTGCACACCGCCTACTGGCACGATGCCTTCGGCTTCACGCGCAGCCACGGCTGCGTCAACCTGGCCCCCCGCGACGCCAAGTGGCTGTTCAACTGGACCACGCCGTACCTGCCGCCGGACCAAGACGCGCTGTTGGCAACCGGCACGTGGATATGGGTGCATAATACGTCGCCGTTCGGTGAGTAGTAACCATCCCTCATCATCAGCGCAGGTCTAAGACTTGCCCTGATGACGGGTCTGATCAAGAGGATAAATGAAACATACCGAGGCTATTTCCCGCCGTCCATTCTGGCTCTTGATGATCGCTGCCGTCGCGCTGGGGCTGGCGGCCCTGGTCGCCTGCAGCAGCCCGCAGACGTTCGACGTCACCGCCACGCCCACCCGCACGCCCCAGCCCTCGGCCACGCCCACGCCCACCATCACCCCCAGTCCCACGCCCACCCCCACGCCAGCCTGGCCCGTCTCCGCCGGGTGCGACGAGACCGTCCCCGCCGAGGCGTGCGCCGCGTTCCAGGAACGTGTGGCGCAGGACCCGGAACACTTTGTCTGGAGCGAGGCTACCGCCGACGTCCAACTCGGCGCCGCCGACGCGCCCAACGCCGTCCCGGCCGGGACGTGGGTCTACGCCCTCGCCGCACCGTTCTACACCATCGACGATGGCGTCTCGCTGGCCGACCTGCAAGCGATGTGGGCCGGCACCCCGTCCGGCCCGTTCGCGGCCCATCCCCTGCTGATGACCCCGTCGACGCACGCCGTACTGACGACGTTGTGGGGCGCACCCGCCGGCGAGTCCGTGCAGACGGTGGACGCCGCCAATCTGCTCTCCACCGCCATCGAGCGCGATGCCTGGGCGATCCTCCCCTTCGACGCGCTGGAGCCGCGCTGGAAGGTGTTGCAGATCGATGGCGTCTCTCCGATGTGGCGTGGGCTCGATACGGCCACCTATCCCCTCACCGCTCCGCTCTTCATCGGTGCAGCCAACCGCACGGATGCGATCCCGCTCCTCTACACCGCAGACGCCCCTTACACCAACCGGGATGAGTCGAAGATGGCGGTGGTGGTGATGACGGGCGTGACCGCGCTGACGCGTGGCACGGGGCGCGTGATGGACGTGCGCGGGATGACCTTCCCCGCCCAGGACATCGGTCCTTGGCTGCGCGAGGCCGACCTGACCCACATCAGCAACGAGGTCTCCTTCACCCCCGACTGCCCCGAGGTGCTGCCCGAGGGGACGATGGTCTTCTGCTCCCGCGAGCCGTACATTGAACTGTTAGACGCCGTCGGCACCGACATTGTCGAGCTGACGGGCAACCATAACAACGACTACGGCATCGAGCCCAACTTACACACGTTCGACCTGTTCCGCGCGCGCGGCTGGCGCTGGTTCGGCGGTGGCGAAAACCTGGTCGACGCCACCACGCCGCTGACGGTGACCATCGGGCCAAACCGACTGGCCTTCCTCGGCTGCAACGACGTCGGCCCAGAGTACGGCCTCGCCACCGAGGACCGGCCCGGTGCCGCCCCCTGCGATTGGGAAGCGATGGCAGCCCAGGTGGCCCAACTCCGCGCCGACGGCTGGCTGCCGATCTTCACCGTCCAAGCCTACGAGACGTACGAGTACTTTCCCACCGATGTACAGGTGCGTACCTTCCGCACGGTGGCGGAAGCGGGGGCCGTGATCGTGCAGGGCAGCCAGGCCCACCAGGCCCAAGGCTTCGCCTTCGAAGGGGAGACATTCGTCCACTACGGCCTGGGCAACTTGTTCTTCGACCAGATGTGGTCGCTGGGCACACGGCAGGAGTTCATCGACCGCCACGTCTTCTACGATGGGCGCTACCTTGGCGTGGAATTGCTGACCGCGCTGCTGGAGGATTACGCCCGCCCCCGCCCGACGACGCCGGAGGAGCGAAGGGAGATGTTGGAGACGACGTTTGCGGTGAGTGGATGGTAGAGCAGATTGCAACAAGAGGATAGCCCAAATGAGTGAAAATGCAGCCCCCCGTCCCCCATCCCCTATGGAGTTCGGCTCGATGCCACTCGACCCGGTCTACGGCTGGGGCCGGGTGTACGAACCGGTTGAAACGCTAATCGACGAGACCGCCGCGTTCATCGAACACCTCGCGCGCGAGGCCCAGGAACGCGGCGCGACGTTCACGGACGAAGAGCTGGAAGCACGCTTCTTCGCCTTCTGGGATGGCCTGGTGGCCGCCGGCACGCTGCGCCGCCTGCCCGACCGCCCGCCCGCGTTCGGCCGCTCGATCCTCGGCCCGCGCCGCTGGCTCAACGCCCAGCGCATCCGCATCCAACGCCTGATCGCTCACTGGGAGAAGGAATAAGTTAGTCGACGTGTCGATCAACCGAGGCGGCGTTTGGCGTGCCGTTTCCTTTGTGCTCTTTGTGTCCTGCGTGGTTTTCTTCTTAGCAACTCCCGGAGAGCCGCTGCCGACGTGCTATACGCTCGCCCTCGCCGGTGACGTGATGCTCGGTCGCGGCGTGGCCCAGTCGTTGGATGGGGATTGGGAAGCCGCCTTCGCCGCAGTCACCCCCACGCTCTCCTCCGCCGACGTGGCCTTCGCCAACCTGGAATCCCCCCTCACGACCGCTCCCCAGGTACGCGCCGGCCACGACCTGCGCGCCGCGCCCGCAGCCACGCGCGCCCTCTCCGCCGCCGGCTTCGACGTGCTCTCGCTGGCGAACAATCACGCCCTCGACGCCGGACCCGTCGGCCTGGCTCAAACAGAACGGGCGCTGGCGAGCGCAGCCATCGCGGGCGTCGCGCACGGGGAAACGTACTGCACCGACTGGTTGTGCATCCTGGCCTTCGACGACACCGCCGCCCCGCTGGACCTCGCCGCGGCTACCGCCAGCGTCACCGCCGCCGCCGCCGCGCACGCGCCGCTGGTGGTGGTCTCCGTCCACTGGGGCGGCGAGTACCAGGCCGCCCCCAGCCCGCGCCAGGAAGCCGTCGCCCAGGCCCTGGTCGCCGCCGGGGCCGACCTGGTCGTCGGGCACGGGCCACACGTCCTCCAGCGGGTCGAATGGATCGCCGGCGCGCCGGTGGTCTACAGCCTGGGCAACTTCCTCTTCGACCAACCCTACCCGGCCGACTGCCGCCAGGCTGCGGTGTTGCTGGTCACAGTCTGCGACGGGCGCGTCTGCGAGGTCGAGGTGCTGCCGACGACCGGCAACGCCGGCCGCGTCCAACCCGCCGCCCCGCAAGACGCCGCCGCCATCCACGCGCGGCTGCGTGTGCCGCCCGCGTATCCGTAGGCCGCCCCACTACCGCCCCGCCCCGCCCTATGTTATAATACATCCGGTATCTTCTCAAAAAGTGGGTGGGGGGTGCGGGCGGCTGCGCCGCCCGCACCCCCACCTTCTCCCCGCTTTATTGAGAAGGCACTACATCCGGCTCTTTGGGGCCTTGCGTGGTAAGACCGTGGGGATGGGGGTTTTGGGCGGGCGTAGCCCGCCCAAAACCCCCATATCTGCCTCTTCCACGCAAAATCCCAGAGACCCATACCACCGACTCGCCTCCACGTCTCGCACGGTTGAGGCGAGCGATTGCATATAACAGGAGAACAATAATGAGAAAAACTCTGATCCTCATCCCGTTCGCCATCCTGGCGATGACAATGGCCTGCTGCTGCTGTTGCGGCGCTCCTACCAACTTCGAAGACTTCGAGAACTGGGACTTCTTCGACGAGTTTGAATTCGAGTTCGAGACGCCGGTATCCGAGCCGTCGCCCGAGCCGGTGGTGACCCGTGAACCGGTGCCCGATGCCGCGGCGGAGACGGCCGAGTTGCTGCGCAATACCGTCATCCCCGTGCGCGACCTGCACGAACTGGCCATCCGCCTGATGGGCCTGCCCGCCGACACACCCAACACCATCAACCCGTCCGGCTCGCCCGACTACGCCATCGGCACGCGGCGCACGTTCCGCGTCTCCAACGTCGACACGGACGAGCAGTTCGACGTCGACGCGATCCTCGAATACAAGACCGAACACGTCTACATGTGGGTCGAGCAGGGCGTGCGCTTCGACCGCGACGATCTGATCGCTGCGGCAGACCTGTTCGAGGAAGAGACCTACGCCACGAACCGCACGTTCTTCGGCTCGGAGTGGAGCCCCGGCGTCGATAACGACCCGCACGTCTCCATCCTCCACGCCAGCGGCCTGGGCTCTTCGGTCGCCGGCTACTACTCCTCCGCCGACGAGTTCGTCGCGGCCGTGCGCGAGGACTCCAACGAAATGGAAATGTTCTACATCCAGATGGACAACGTCACCATCAACTCCAGCTTCTACAACGGCGTGCTGGCCCACGAATTCCAGCACATGATCCACTGGTACAACGACCGCAACGAGGATACCTGGCTGAACGAGGGCTTCTCGGAGCTGGCTATGTTCCTGAACAACTTCGACGTCGGCGGGTCCGATTATACCTTCGCCCGCACGCCCGACACGCAGCTCAACGCCTGGCCCGAAGGCCCCGGCGCAGCGGGCGCTAACTACGGCGCAGCCTACCTCTTCACCTCCTACTTCCTCGACCAGTTCGGCCCCGACGCCTCCCAGGACCTCGTCGGCCACGACGAGAACGGCTTCGCCGCCGTCGACGCGGTGCTGGACGACCTGGGCAGCGACCTCTCCCACATCGACTTCTTCGCCAACTGGGTCGTCGCCAATTTGCTCGACCAGCCCAACCTCGGCGACGGGCAGTACGGGTACGACACCATCAACCCGCCCGACCCCACCATCGACATCACCCACGACGCCTTCCCCATCTCCCGCTCCAGCACCGTCCACCAATACGCCACCGACTACATCGAAGTGCAGGCGGACCAGCCGCTCCAGTTCTCCTTCACCGGCTCGACCCTGGTCGGCCTGTTCGACGCCCAGGCCCACAGCGGCGACTACCTGTGGTGGTCGAACCGCGGCGACGACTCGAACATGATGCTCACCCAGTCCTTCGACCTGAGCAACGTGAGCGAGGCCACGCTCGAATACTGGTGCTGGTACGACATCGAGGTCGATTGGGACTACACCTACGTCGAGGTCAGCACCGACGAAGGCCAAACCTGGACGATCCTGCGCACGCCCTCCGGCACAGACACGAATCCCAACGGCAACTCCTTCGGCTGGGGCTACACCGGGGAAAGCGGCGGTTGGATCCAAGAGCGCGTCGACCTCTCGCCCTACGCCGGGCAAGACGTGCTGGTGCGCTTCGAGTACATCACCGACGACGCGGTCAACCGGCCCGGATTTGCCCTGGACGACGTCTCGATCCCTGAAATCGGCTACTTCTCGGACTTAGAAGACGGGGACGGCGGCTGGGAACCGGCGGGCTTCATCCGCCACGCCAACGTCCTCCCGCAGCGGTGGATCGTGCAGGTGGTGACGTTCGGCGCACAGACGAGCGTGGAACGTATGGAACTGGACGCCGAGCAGACGGGATCGTGGCAGATTCCGCTGGGCAACGGCGTGCGGCGGGCCATCATTGTCATCACCGCCTACGCCCCCGTGACCACCGAACCGGCATCGTATCATTACGAGATCAAATGAATCGTGTGCGGGCGGGTCCTGGGACCCGCCCGTACATCAGGAGCAATCTATGAGCAGTTCTTTAACCTGCGTCGTCGTCGTGCTGGTGCTATTGCTGGCCTGCGCCCTTCTGGTCTGCTGCGCTGCCGGCGCGATGATTGCCTGGGAAATGTACGGCCCTCCCGACGTGTTGGACCCCATCACCGGCCCGCCCCCCCACCCGACAGCCGCCCCACCCATCACCGGGGCCCCCGACGCGGTCGCGCTGATGACCGAAGCGCGCCTCAACGCGGCCGTCATCCCCCCCCACGACCCGGTGGCCCTCTACGCCGCGTTGGCCCCCGACGCGGCCGGCAGCCCCCTACCTCCCGCCGCCCCTCAATACCGCGTGGGCGACCGGCGCTCGTTTCGCATGGATGGCGCGTCGGTCTCGGCCGAACTGATCCACGCCACCGAGCACACCTACGTCTGGCTGGTCGACGGGGTGCGCGCCGACCGGCAGGCATTGATCGCCGCCGGCGACCGCTTCGAGAGCCACATCTACCCCGCCGTTCGCCGCGCTTTCGGCTCCGAGTGGTCCCCCGGCATCGACAGCGACCCGCACATCTCGATCCTCCACTACTACGACCAGGATGATGACGCGGCCGGCTATTTCTCTCCCTGGGACGAATTGCCGCGCTGGATCGATACCGACTCGAACGAGGCGGAGATGTTCTACATCAACCTGGACGGCATGGACCCGGGCGAAGAGTTCTACTACGCCGTCCTGGCCCACGAGTTCCAGCACATGATCCACTGGCACCTCGACCGCAACGAGGCGGATTGGCTGGACGAAGGGCTGGCCGAGCTGGCCTGCCGCATCTCCGGCTTCGACCCCGGCAGCAGCGACGAGCTGTTCTACGCCCAGCCCGACACGCAGCTCAACGATTGGCCCTACGAAGACGACACCACGATCCACTACGGCTCGGGCTACCTCTTCGCCCTCTACCTGTGGGAGCACTTCGGCGACACGTTCATCTGGGACCTGACCCACCGCCCCGAAGATGGGCTGGCGGCCCTCGACGCGACGCTGGCAACGCACACCGCCGGCCTCTCCGCCGACGAGGTCTTCGCCCACTGGGTCGTGGTCAACGCAATCAACGACGGAGAGTACGGCTACATCCACGAAGGCCTCAAAGTCGACCTGCACGTCGACGCCAGCCACGCCAATTATCCCGTCTCACGCTCGACCACCGTCTTCCCCTACGCCACCGACTACGTCGAGCTGACCGGCACGGGCACGCTGGGCATCACCTTCCAGGGCGACAGCCAGACCGAGCTGCTGCCCGTCACCCCGCGCACCGGCGCGACCGCCTGGTGGTCGAACGAGGGCAACCGCTCTGACGCGCGGCTGACGCATCGCTTCGATCTCGCCGGCCTCTCCAGCGCCACGCTGCGCTTCTGGGCCTGGTACGACCTGGAACGCAGTTACGACTACGTCTACCTCTCCGCGTCGCGGGACGGGCAGACGTGGCAAGTGGTGCAGACCGAGCGTGCCACCCACCACGCCGACTACGGCCCGGCCTACAACGGCCAGTCCGGCGGCTGGGTCGAAGAGGTAGTCGATTTGAGCCGCTACGCGGGCAGCGAGGTGTGGGTGCGCTTCGACCACGTCACCGACGACTCGATCAACGGCGTCGGGTTCCTGATCGACGACGTCTCGATCCCCGAACTCGGCTTCGCCGATACCTGCGACGACGAGGGCGGTTGGCAAGCCGAGGGCTTCGTGCTGGTGGGGCCGACGATCCCGCAGCGGTGGGCCGTGCAGGTGATCGAGTTTCCCACCGGCGGGGGGCAGCCCCAGGTGCGCCGCATGGCCGTCGACGGCGGGCAGGGCAGCATCGACGTGACGCTGGGCAGCGGGGTCGAGCGGGCCGTGATGGCAGTCTCGGCCCTGGCGCGGGGCACGCAAGCGCCTGCGTCCTATCTGTACGAGATCACGAGACGGTAGGAGCGTTTCGGAACAGTCGCCA
>JAFGOJ010000172.1 GCA_016926575.1 Anaerolineae bacterium
CTTTCCGCGACGGGAAAGGCAACTGCGAAGCGCAAGCTGAGCAGTTCTTGTCGTGAACCTGATCGGCACGCAAAGTGTATATAGTAGGAGCGGTACCGCACAAGCCGCGTGACGTGCCCCCTGAACGGGGCTCCCTGCACGTTGTAAGCCCACAAGGCTTTTCTCTGTTTGGAGGGGCACGTCACCCGGCCGCGCCACTCGACCCTTGGGGCGTAGTTCAATTGGTAGAATACCCGGCTGTTAACCGGAAGCGTGTAGGTTCGAATCCTACCGCCCCAGCTCGCCTTTTTTCTTCCTTGTTGCCAAATCCCCCTGCTTATGCTAGAATACAATTACTTCCATGCCCGGCCAATATCGAGAGGAACCCAGGCGCGGCCTGACAACCGCCGCGCTTTGTGATGCCTCTCGATGTCAGGGTGAAGGAAGGCGCTTGACGGCGGCCTTCGGGCCGCGTTTTGTTGATAAGGTAGATGCAGCGACCCCATTCGGGCCGCCCAGGCGACTATAAAATCGATACATGTTCTGTTCGTGACAGGCGTTTCGGCGCCCTGCACAGCCATAGAACACTTTTGTAAATTGGAGGTGCCATTTGGACGAACAACAGGCCGATGTGAATCAGGCCGCACTCGAGAATACACCGCAGCCGGTAGAAGCACCGGCCAACGACACAATGATGAAAATCGATGGGGTAAAACCCTCCTCTGGACCAACGCTCCGCGAGCGCCTGGCGGCCACGTTCGGGCCGGCCCGCGAGCGGTTGGGACCGGCGTTCGGTCGCGCCCGTGGCTGGCTCTCGACGGGAAATTGGATCTACGTCTTGATTACCCTCTTGGTGATTGCCGCCCTCATCCTCCCGCCCATCTCTCTGCCCAGCCGGTTGGGATGGGTCGGTTTCGAGCGCGTCAACGCGGCCAACGCCTACTCCCACCCCGACGGCCTTTTGATTGGCCTCGATGCCTCGGGGGGCAACCGACCTGCGCTTGCCGGCACCGCCGGTGACGTCCAGGGCAGCATCCGCATCAACGTGACGTCCGTCCCCCGCCAAATCTTCATAGAAGGGTCCGCCGGAGACGACCTGGTTGCTGCGCGGGATGCCATCCCCCCCATCCTCGAACTCAAAAGCCCGTATTACCAGATCGAATCCCGCTCCCACGACGGTGAACTGGTCAGGCTGGAAGTCGCCATCCCCAACGAAGCCGAACCGTGGACGACGCTCGACCTGTATACCTGGACCGGAGAGGCGTGGGAATGGGTCGGCGGTGAGCTCGACTGGAGCAAGGAAGCCCTGGTTGCCTACGTCGCCGATATCCCCACTTCCCTGGCCGTGATGCAGACCAGCCCGGTTGTTCCGGCCATCGAGACGGTCACGACCGCCTCGCTGCCGGCCGGCCCCGCTGCGCAGCACTTGACCCACATCCTGATCCCCGGTCTCTTCCTGGGCACCGACGGCATACTGTTGGGCAGTGCCCCCGCCGCGGCTGAAGGCGCTCCCGCCACACTGTTGCTCATCCGCAACTGGCAGGAGGGCCAGTCCGCCAGCCTTGCCCCGACCAGCGACGTGTTGACCGATCCCGACATCCAGGCGGCCCACATTGCCATCATCCTCGATGCGGCGACGCGCGCGCGCACCGCCGGCATTGCCATCGATTACCAGGGCATTGCGGCAGACCAGATGGATGCTTTCACCGCCTTCGTTTCTGCTCTGGCCGGTGCGCTCCACGCGCAGAATATGCGCCTGGAAGTGTTCCTGCCGACCCCGGCCCAATTGGGCGATGGCGCGTGGGATACCGCCGGGTATAACTGGACTGCGCTGGGGTTCGCCGCCGACGCCGTCTTGATGCGTCTGCCGGACGATCCCGCCGCTTACGTCTCGCGGGGTGCGGTCGAATCGCTGCTCCATTGGGCCACCGCACAGGTCAACCGCTACAAACTCCGTGCCGTGGTCTCCTCCCTCAGCGTCGATTCGAGCCCGGCCGGCATCGAGTACGTGAGTCTTGAAAGCGCCCTCGCGCCGTTCGGGCAGGTGCATATGCCCGCCGATGCCGACCCAGAACCCGGCGACGAAGTGACCTTCACCCTTGCCGGGCAAGTCACCAGCATCCAGCAAGATAGCGCCGCCGCCACCTACGCCATCACGTACCAGGACGAGGGCCAGGCCATGCACACTACCTGGCTGGGCACGCCGTCCTTCCTCGCCCGCAAACTGGACTGGGCGCTCGCCTACCACTTGAACGGCGTCGTGATAGAGAACGTGCTCGATGATGGCAACATGGCCGGCATCGAAGAGGCCATTGCGGGCTACCGCGCCGCGGCCAGCCTGCCTCAACCCACCGAGTTGAACGTCATCTGGACCGTCGCAGGGCCGGCCACCGCCGAGCAGACGGTCACCTTGACCCAGCCGGACTTCAGTTGGACCGTGCCGTCGACTCCGGGGACGTACACCGTCGCCGTCGCTATCGCCGGCGTGAACCACGGTTCCGTGGCCTTGAACGTGGCGAACTCCAATCCCACACCCACACCCACGCCATCCCCCACGCCCGCGCCTCAGGCAGAGGTAGAAGTGGAGGCGGGATGCCTGCGCGCTTCCTTCGTCAGTGACGTGACGGTGCCGGACGGTACCCACTTCGACAAAGGCGAGGCGTTCACCAAGACGTGGCGCGTGCGCAACAGCGGCACCTGCGACTGGCCTGAGGGTACGGTGCTCGTGCTCAACTACTCTGACTTCGGAGGGCCGGAGACGACGACCGTCGGCGCAGTTGCTGTGGGCGAGACGGTCGACATCAGCATCGACCTGACGGCTCCTGATTCGAACGGCAACTTCGACGCGCTGTGGAACTTGAAAGTGGATGGCGCGGAAATCCCCGGCGGGGCGCTCACGGCGGTTATTCAAGCCGGTGAGATACCCAGCGGTCCGGCGGTCAACGTCCCCACGACTATCGTCCCCGTGGC
>JAFGOJ010000018.1 GCA_016926575.1 Anaerolineae bacterium
GCAGATGTGGGGGTTTGGGCGGGCTACGCCCGCCCAAACCCCCACTCCTAATGCCCCACCACGCGAAATCCCAAAGAGCGATCTTTTAAAAAACCTTCCCGGAAGCTTCTGAGTCTTCGGGAAGGTTAAGGGCCAAATTAGTCCTCCCCAACCAGCACAAATCCGGCCCAGAAAAAGGGATGGGGGTGTGTCTGGCGCAGCTCCCACTGTGCCTGTTGAAGCGCGGCGCTCTTCGACCGGCCCGCCGCGAGCTGGCGGTAGAAGGTGACCATCAACTCCGTCGTGGAGGCGTCGTCGACCGCCCACAGGCTGAGCAGGAGCGATCGCGCCCCGGCCGCCAGAAATCCCTGGCTCAATCCCATCACGTCGCCACCACGCGGGTCGCCCAGGCCGGTCTCGCACGCGCTGAGGGTGACCAGATCGGCGTGGGCCAGGCGCAGGCCGTAGACGTCGCGCACCGTCAGCCGGCCGTCGGCCAGGCGCAGCCACGAGAAGAGCGGATTGTCGGCGCGGAATCCGCCGTGCGTGGCCAGGTGGAGCAGGCCGCATCCGGCCGCCTCCGCCCGCAAGCGTGCCTCCGTCACTTGCTCTTCCACCAGCACCCGCGCCCCCGGCAGGATGCGCCCCACCTGCCGCGCCTCGTCCAGCACATGCGCCAGCCGCCCCCCGTCGGAGTGGGCCAGGACCAGCGGGGGGAGCCGCTCGGGGAGGGAGACGGTCTGGCGCAGCAAGCTGGCTCCCGGCAGGATGCTGATCCGGAACCGCTCGCCCAGGTACCTCTCCCCATCGTGCAGTGCCGCCAGCGGCAGGTGGTGGATCGAGCGGTGCGGCACGACGATCACCTGCGTGCAGCCCGCCAACGAGTCGGCCAGAGGCGCGACGAGGGCCTGGTAGAGCTGTTCGAGGCGGGCCTGACTTTCGCGCGCCAGCCCGTCCAACTCGTCTGGCGCGAGCTCGGTCAACATCAGCCGCAGGCTGTCCAGATCGAAGCGCCACATTCCCACCAGTATGTCGACCTCCGCCGGCGCGATTCCCAAATCGATCGCTTCGATGCCGCCGGAGCGGACCACGAAGGCCAGCATCGCGTCGGCGACGGCGTAGTAGGCGACCAGGGCCGTGTCTCGCGGCAGGCGCGCCTGCACCTCGGTGAGGGGCAGGGGATCGCCGCCCGCCCACGTCGCGCGCGGTTGGCTGCGCAGGCGGAACTGCTGCCACGCGGCCCCCAACGCGCGCTCGATCTCGCGCACCGCCTGCCACGTGCCCGGTTCACCGGCACGGACGGGACTGGGTTCCTCGCCCGGCGCATACCCCTCCAACTGGCTCGTGTGCCAGTGCCACGCTTCGCGCAATTCCTGGATGCGCTTCGCCAGCGCGTCGTCTTCAGCGCCTGCGAGCTCCAGCCCGCGCGCCAGCAGGTCGAGCAGTGCCCCGGCCTTGGAAGCCTCCACGACGTCGAAGGCCCCCTCCACGTCCCCTTGGCGTAGCGCCAGGCGCACCGCGGCCTCGTAGACGTCCAATTTGTCGTCCAGAAACGTGGCCTGGAACTCGTCCAGGCGCAGGTCGCGGTGGATCGCTTTGAGGTCGGCGATGGCGGCGCGATACAGCGGCGCGGCGGCGTCGTCGTCACCGCGGGCCTCGGCGGCGCGGCCCAGCCCGAAACGGGCGCGGTAGGCCAGCGTGGGCAACGTCTTCTCCAGCGCCATGTCGAGCGCGGCGGCGCACAGGGGCGCGGCCGCCTCAGCCTGGCCCAGGTGCAAGCAAGCCTCCGCCATTGCCAGGCGCGCCTGGGCCAGGCGCACCGGCATGTCGTGCGCGGCGAAAACCTCCGCAGCGGCGCGGGCGGCATCGAGCGCGAGCCGATCCTCCCCGGCCTGGTGCAGCAGGGCCGCGTGCTGCAGGTCGACCAGGGCCACCTCGACCGGTTCTTCCCGTTCGACCAGCGCCTCCCGCACTCGGCCGAGCAGCGTCAGTGCGCGGGCGGCGTCTCCCATGCCGTGGGTCGCTGCGGCCTGCCAGGTCATGGCCTGGATGGCGTAGCGTGCCATGCCCTGCGCGGCGAACGTGTGGTGCGCGCGCTCGGCGCAGGTGTGCGCGTCGGTGAAGTGGTTGAGGGCGAGATAGACCTGCGCGCGGCTGAAGTCGAAGAACGCCGATTCCATTTCGTCGTCGATCTCGGCGAAACGCGATTGGGCGCGTTCGTAGACCTCCAGTGCGTCCCCGTAGCGGCCGCGGCGGAAGGCCAGGTGGGCCAGATTGAGGTCGGCGCGGGCGACGTCGGCGGTGATGGCGTGGGATGCGAGCGACGCGCGGGCGGTTTCCAATACCGTCGTGGCCTCGACGAAGCGGTCCATCATCTCCAGCACGATGGCGCGGTTGATGTCGGTGCGTGCCACAGAGACGGCGTCGTCGAGCTGGGCGAAGACGGCGCGGCAGCGGTCGAATGCGGCCAACGCCTCGGCGTACCGCCCTGCTTCCTGGTAGGCTACGCCGACGTTCGCCTCCAGCACGGCGGTGTAGCGTGTGCCGTCCTGCCCGGCGGCGAGCAGGTGGTGGCGGGCGGCATCGGCCAGCGCGAACGCCTCGGCGTGGCGGCCCAACTGGGTCAGCGGGTAGATGCGGTTGCTGTGCAGTCGGGCGACGGCGAAGTCGTCGCCGTGGGCGGCGAAGGCGGCTGCGGCGGTGGCATAGGCCGCGTCGCAGGCCTGGTACGCACCCAGGTTCATGCGCACGTTCCCTTCGGCCCACCGGATCAGGGCTTCGGCCAGGGGGTACGACGAGACGGCGGCCGCGGCGTAGGCGATGGTCACCAGCTCTAGTGCACGGTGGGGATCGGCGACCTTACGTTGGTCGATGGCGTCTTTCAAGCCTTCCATGAACGCCTGGTCGACGGCCGGGCGGTGGGCTTCCAGCCAGCGCCGGTGCTCTTCCGGATCGACGAGGCGCAGGAGGTCGGCGACCATCTCAGACGTCCACGTCGCGCAGGAACACGGCCCGCCCCTGCCAGGCGAACCCCAGGCTGTATTTGCCGGGAGGGACGTCGGGGAAGATGAAATAACCCGTGATATCGGTTTGGCAGTTTCTTGGGGGGGCGTCCGGTGGCATCAGCCAGACCGTCGCGCCGGGGATGGGCGGGCGGATGCGCCCGCGCAACTGGCGTTGGGTCTGCACCACTATCGTCCCGACGAAGATGTCGAGTTCGGCGGTTCGATAGCGCTGTTGGGGTGGCACACCGCCGCGCACCGGCTGCGGCGCGGCGGTGCGGCTGGCGACCAGCCAGCTCGTCACGTCCTTGAGATGGTCGAGCAGCAGGGACATAGCGGAGTCACCGGCAGCTTCCAGTTCCATGCACTCGCGTTGGCAGTGCGGACAGGCGCGGACGTGCGCGGCGACGCGCAGTTCTTCTTCTGGGGAGAGGATGTGGAGCTGCCAGCGGGCCAGGGTTTCGGCGGGTGGGCAGGCAGCGCGATAGAGGCCGGCCCGCAGCGTGTGGTCGGTGTGGGCGTAGCGGGCGACCAGGGCGGCGCAGTGCGCGCAGCGCCGGACGTGACGGCGCACCCGTTCGTCAGCCTCTCCGTCTGCGTATGCTGCGAGATCCCCCTCCCGGATCTCGCTGGGATCGATGCACGTGGCGGTCATAGTACCCTCCTCTTACCTGCTCAGGTCGTGCGCCTGGCAGTTGCCCGCATAGCGCGTCGAAGGGAGAAGATGGGGGGTTTGCGGGCGGCTTCGCCGCCCGCAACCCCCCCCCCATTCCCCTCTTTCGCGGCGGGAAAGGCAACTGTGAAGCGTAAGCTGAGCAGTTACCCCTCTTCATCATAACAGACGCTCGAACGGCGGGATTTCCGAAGTCGCGCGGGTCATAAATTCCATGCTTGCACTGTCGGGTCTTCGCTGAGGCGGCGCAGGATGCGTTCTTTGACGCGGTAGACGGCGCCCGTGTTGGGGAAGATGTCGGCGTGGCGGGCGGCGATTTCTTTGGGTGTGAATCCGAGCTCCCAGGAGAGCGTGAAGACCAGGCGTTCTGCATCGTCCTGGAGGCGGCGGCGCAGGAAAGCGACGCGCTCGCGGTCGAAGAGGGCGTCGATCACTGCATCCCCGGACGATTGCGGCGTTTGGGGGTGCGCCAGCGTTGCCTCTGCGGCGACGCGTTGCTGGTGTTCCCAGCGCCGGTGGTGGTCGATGGCGGTGGAGCGGGCGCATTTTTTGAGCGTGGCGATCAGCACGGCCATGGGCGGGAAGGCACGCGTGAAGGCGGGGGTACGCACCCAATTCGAGAAGCGGGCGAACGTCTCGTTGACCAGGCTGTCTTGTTCGAGCGGGTCCAGGTGGCTGGCGCGACCGGTGTGGAGCGCGAGCGCTTTGTATTGGGTGTACAGGGCGGCCCAGGCTTGTTGGTCGTCGTGGGCGATGGCGCGGCGGAAGAGTTCGTGGCAGGGATCGAGGGCGATGGGTTGTGCCCGCGTGCTCATTTCGCGGCAGCGTGTGGCCAACTCGTCGACATCGAGAGAGCTGAGGGAGTAAGTTGCATCTGTCATTCGAATCTCCTGATCGTACCAGACAGAATTATAGCAAGTTTTTCGTAATCGAACAACGTTCGGTGAAGCGGGGGGCTCGCGTTTGCAATTCTCCTCAAGTCGTATACATGGTACAATAGAGCCGTCACGTACTTGCGATAGGAGGTCGCCCGATGCCCAACCGACTGATGCACGAGAGTAGCCCCTATCTCCTCCAGCACGCCGACAACCCCGTCGATTGGTACCCTTGGGGGGAAGAGGCGTTGGAGAAAGCCCGCCGCGAGGACAAGCCGATTTTTCTCAGCATCGGCTATTCGGCCTGCCATTGGTGCCATGTCATGGCCCACGAATCTTTCGAGGACCCGGACGTGGCGGCGGTGATGAACGCGTACTTCGTCAACGTCAAAGTCGACCGTGAGGAGCGGCCCGACCTGGACAGTATCTACATGGCGGCCGTCCAGGCGCTCACGGGCCGCGGCGGCTGGCCGATGAGCGTCTTCCTCGCCCCCGACGGCACGCCGTTCTTCGGCGGCACGTACTTCCCGCCCGAACCGCGCTACGGCATGGTCTCCTTTACCCAGGTGCTCGCGGCGATTGCCGATGCCTGGCGGCACCGGCGCGCGGAGTTGATGGACGGCGGGCGGCGGCTGACCGCGACGATCCAGCAGCAGATGACCGCCGCGACGGTTCCGGTGCGTGTGGAGACGCTGGACGCGGCCGTGCGCAGCCTCTCCGATGGTTTCGATCCGCTGTATGGGGGGTGGGGCGGCGCGCCCAAGTTCCCCCAGCCGATGGTCCTGGCGTTCCTCTTGAGCTACCACCACGCCGTGCAAGACGCCGACATCCTGCGCATGGTGACCGAGACCCTGGACAAGATGGCCCGCGGCGGGATGTACGACCAATTGGGCGGCGGATTCCACCGCTACTCGGTGGACGCGCATTGGACTGTGCCCCACTTCGAGAAGATGCTCTACGACAACGCCCAACTGGCGCGCGTCTATCTCCACGCCTGGCAGGTGACCGGGCAACCGCTCTACCGCGCCATCGCCACAGAGACCCTCGACTACGTCGCGCGCGAGATGACGCACCCCGCCGGCGGGTTCTACGCCACCCAAGATGCCGACAGCGAGGGCGAGGAGGGGAAGTTCTTCATCTGGACGCCCGCCGAAATTCGGGCGGTGTTGGGCGAAGAAGCGGAGCGCTTCGGCGCTGCCTACGGGGTGAGCGACGGCGGCAACTTCGAAGGCCGGAACATTCTCGAATGGAAAGGTACGTTCGAGGAGCGTGAGGCGCTCGCCGCTGCGCGCCGGCGGCTGTGCGAGGCCCGCGCGCAGCGCGTCTATCCCGGCCGTGACGAGAAGGTGCTCGTGGCGTGGAACGGGTTGATGCTGGCCGCCTTCGCGGAGGCGGCGCGCCCGCTCGACCGGCCCGACTACCGCCAGATCGCCGAGCGGAACGCCGATTTCTTGCTGCGCGAGCTGCGCACCCCCGACGGCCGCCTCTACCACACCTGGAAGGACGGCGCGGCGAAGGGCAATGGTTTCTTGGAGGATTATACGCACCTCATCGAGGGGCTGCTGGCGCTGTACCAGGCCACGTTCGATCCGCGCTGGGTCACCGCGGCCCGCGAGCTGGCGGAGGCGGTGCTGGCGCACTTCGCGGCCCCCGACGGCGGTTTCTACGACACCAGCGACGACCACGAAGCGTTGATCGCCCGTCCGCGCGAGTTTCAAGACAACGCGCTGCCTTCCGGCAACGGTATGGCGGCCACGGTGCTGGCAAAGCTGGCCGGGTTGGCGCTCGAACCGCGCTACGAGGATGCGGTCCGCCACAGTCTGCGGCAGGTCCAGGCGCTGCTGGCGCAATATCCTCTGGGCTTCGCGCAGTGGCTGGTGGCGCAGACGTATCTGCTCTCACGTCCGCGCGAGGTTGCCATCGTGGGGGAAGAGGGGGCGTGGGAGTTGTTGGACGTGGCGACGGCGGGTTACCGTCCGCACCAGGTGGTGGCAGCAGGCGCGTCGGGTGTGCCGCTGTTGGAGGGGCGCGAACCGCTCGGCGGGCGGGCGACGGCCTACGTTTGCGTGGGCCAGGTGTGCCTGGCTCCGGTGACCGAACCGGAGGCGCTGCGGCAGGTGTTGGCAGACGTGGCGGCCGAAAGCGCAGGGTGAGATGGGCGATTCTGCACGGCCAGCGTGCGCCAGCCGCGTGGCCGGCCGGCAGTTGGTGGCGCTCCTGCTGGATGCGGCGGGCGTGGCGCGCCCGCAGGCCGCCCTGCGGCAGGGCCGCGTGCGGGTCAACGAGCGGGTGGTGCAGGACGAGCGTGCCCGCGCCGACCCGTTTCGTGATATCATTTTTGTGGATGGACGCGCGGTAGCGTTGACGTTCTGCCGGTACGTTCTTTTCAACAAGCCCTACGACGTGATGAGCCACTTCACCGACGCGCACGGCCGGGCCACGGTGGCGGATTACGTGCCCGTGCCCGGCGTCTACGCGGCGGGTCGGCTGGACCGCGATAGCGAGGGGTTGCTGTTGCTCACCGACGACGGCTGGCTGATCCACCGGCTGACCACGCCGCGCTACGGTCACCCGCGCACGTACTGGGTGCAGGTGGAGCGGGAGCCTTCAGCCGGGGCGTTGGAGGCGCTGCGGGCGGGCGTGGTCATCAAGGGCGGCCCGACGCGCCCGGCGCAGGTGGCGCTTCTGCCGCAGCCGCCCGACCTGCCGCCGCGGTCGACCCCGGTGCGCTATCGCAAGAGCGTGCCCACGGCCTGGCTCCAGTTGACGCTGACGGAGGGGCGCACGCGCCAGGTGCGCCAGATGACGGCGGCGGTGGGCCATCCCACGCTGCGGTTGGTGCGTGTGGCGATTGGGCCGTTGCGATTGGAGGGCCTGGGCGTGGGGGAGTGGCGCGAGGTGAGGGACGAGGAATTGGGTCTGCTGAGATCGGCATTGGACGCTAAATCTTGAGGAGGGGATCCGATGAACAAAGATGTGATCAGGCAGGTTGTGGTTGTGTTGGCGCTGGTGGTGGTGTTGGTGGTCAACGGGCTGGCGAATGCATTGCCGCTCAATGGGCTGAGCACGGGCGAGATTTCGGACCGTTTCGACATTTACTTCGTGCTGGCAGGATACGTCTTTTCGATCTGGGGTGTGATTTACCTCGCATTGATTGGCTTCGCTGTGTACCAGGCACTGCCCTCGCAACGGGAGAACCCGCGCCTGCGCGCGATGGGCTATCCGTTCGCGTTGAGTTGCCTGGCGAACAGTGTGTGGATCTTTCTGTGGCATTATCTGGTCTTTCCTCTGACCCTGGTGGCGATGCTGGTGCTCCTGGGCACCTTGATCTTCATCTACTTGCGGCTGGAAATTGGATGCGGGCGGGTTTCGGCGGCCGAGACGTGGCTGGCGCGCGTGCCATTCAGCCTCTATTTGGGCTGGATCACCGTAGCGACCATCGCCAACGTGACACAGTTGCTGTACTACCTCGGTTGGGGTGGGTGGGGCATTGCGCCGGAGGTGTGGGCCGTCATCATGCTCGTGGTCGGTTCGGCGGTGGCGGGGCTGGTGGCGCTCACACGGGGGGACGTAGCCTACATGCTGGTGATTGTGTGGGCGTTTGTGGGCATCGCCGTCAAGCACGCCGGCACCCCCCTGGTGTCTGCGACGGCCTGGGCGATGGCAGGGGTGGCTGTGGTGATGTTGGCAGCGGGATTCGTTCTGGCGCGGCGCGGGCGCTTGTTGTTCGCACGGCCTTGAGTTCGAGAGTGAAGGTCGCGCTCCCAGTGTGATAGTGAGGTGGCAAGCGTGCCGAAGGATTTCTTTGCCGAGCGCCGGCGGGTCGTGCTGATTGTCTTGTTCGTCGTCGCGTTGCTGCTGCGCGGCGCGGCCGTCTTCGCGCTGGAGCCGCAGGACATCGCCACCTACAGCGAGAGTGGGGCCATCGCGCGGAACCTGGTCGAAGGGCGCGGGTATACCTTCGATTTCTTCGGGACGCGGGCCGAGAACCCGTTGCGCTCGTTTCTCCCGCCCCTTTTTCCCGCGTTGATTGCCCTGTGCCTCCAGCTCCCCGACCCGGCGCGGGCTCTGGGCCTGATCCAGGCGGGCCTCTCTGCGGTGACGGTGGTGCTCGTCTACCTCACGGCCGAGACGCTGGCGCGCAGCGCGCGTGTGGGGGCGTTGGCGGCCGCGGGGGCGGCAGTCTACCCGGTATTCGTGGTGATGTGCGCCTACCCGCCGTCGTTGACGCTCGACACGTTTCTCCTCATCGCGTTCTTGCTCTGCGTCGTCGTGCTGGCGGAGCGGATGACGTGGCGTTGGGCGGCGGCGACCGGATTCGCTCTGGGGGTGACCCTGCTGGCGCGGCCGATGCTGGTCGGTTTCCTGCCGCTGGTGCTGCTCTGGCTGTGGCTCAGGTCCGGCAGCGGCGCGAAACGGGTGCTCCAGATCGGGGCCGTGGTCGTCCTCTGCGCGGCGCTCCCGGTGCTCCCGTGGGTCGTGCGTGCGACCCTCATCCACGGGCGGCCGGTGTTCGTTTCGACCAACGGGGGCTTCGTCTTCTGGAATGGCAACAATCCCTTCACCACCGGCAGCGGGCACGAGGTTTACACCGCGCGCGTGGCCGAGTACCTGGGCGTGCCGCCCGACCCCCAGCTTCCCGACGTGATGGAGATGCGGCCGTACCCCCTTCCGCCGGAGGTGCAGGCCCAACTGGGCGCGCTCGACGAGCTGGAGATGGATCGGATGCTCTATCGCGCCGGGTTCCAGTTCATTCGCGAGCAACCCCGGCGGTGGTTGGAACTGGCCGCGACCAAGCTGCTGGCGTTCTGGGGGTTTCGTTCGAACATCGGGGCCTCCTACGCGGCGTCTTGGGCAGCGTATTACAAGACCGTCTACCTGGCGCTGTTGCTCGTGGCCGGGGTGGGCATGGCCCTGTCGCTGCGTCACTGGCGGCAGTGGGGGGTGGTGTACGCGTTGTTCGGCTACTACACGTTGTTCTACGTCGTGTTTCACGTCCAGACCCGCTACCGGTGGGAGATCGAACCGTACCTGCTGGTGTTCGCGGCGCTGGCGGTCTCGTCTTGTATGAGGAGGGGTTATGACATCCAGAAGCACGATTTTGATCGTCGACGACCAGCGGCTGGCTCAGAAGAGCCTGGAGATGCTGCTGGGGGGCGATGAGTACCGCCTGGCCTTCGCCGGCAACGGGCAGGAAGCGTTGACCCAGGCCATCCAGCTCATCCCCGACGTGATTCTGCTGGACGTGATGATGCCGGGCATGGACGGCTTCGAGGTGTGCCGGCGGCTGCGTGCGCATTCGCTCCTGGCCGAGGTGCCGGTCTTGATGATCACCTCGCTGGACGACCGCGAGTCGCGCCTCAAGGGCATCGCGGTGGGGGCCGACGACTTCATCTCCAAACCCTTCGACGGCGTCGAGTTGCAGACGCGGGTGAAAAGCATCACCCGCCTCAACCGCTACCGGCGTCTGTTGATCGAAAAGGTGCGCTTCCGTTGGGTGGTCGACCGGGCGGAGGAGGGGTATTTGATCGTCAATGCGGTGGACAAGGTGCTGTACGCCAATCCGCGTGCGCGCGTTTACCTCAACCTTCCCGATGACGAGAGCGAACCGATCTCCGACCCTTTCCTTGTTCTTGCGCGCCAGCAGTACCACTGTGAGCCTCGAGAGGCGTGGGAAAGCTGGCCTGCCGAGACCACCGGTGAATCGGTGCGTTATCTCGTCCGCCCGGAGACCGACGTGGCGCGTGCGTTCTGGCTTCAGGTCGATACGCTCAACCTGCCTAGTGGGCGGGATATGGCCGGCATGATTCTCTTGCGCGACGTGACCGAGCAGATGAACACGCTGCGGGACATGCGCGGCTTCGACCGGGCCATCACCCACAAGCTGCGCACGCCGATGGGCCACATCACCAGTAGCCTCGACTTGCTGGCGAAGTATTACCGCGAGCAGGTCTCCCATCCCGACGTGGCGGAGTTGTTCGAGACGGCGCACAAGGGCGGCAAACGCCTCGGCGAGGAGATCGAAGACATCCTGCGCTACCTGCATCACCTGCCTGCCCTGGCCGAGAGTGGGGCGGCGTTCACTCTCTCGCATCTTCAGTCGTTGATCGCTCTGATCAACGCCGAGCTGGAGCTGAAGTCGCTGAGTGTGACCTACCGCGATTGTCCGATCGGCACGCGGGTCGTCCTCTCTGAACGGGCGGTGGAGTTGATGTTGTGGGAGGTGCTGGAGAACGCGAAGAAGTTTCATCCTCAGCAGGCCCCCAGTGTGGAGATTTCGGTCACGTGTGGCAGTGAATGGGTCACGCTGCGCGTCAGCGACGACGGCCTGACCCTCTCGCCGGAGCAACTCACCGAAGCGTGGGCCCCCTATTACCAGGGGGAGAAACACTTCACCGGCGAAGTCGCCGGGATGGGACTGGGCCTGACGATGGTGGCGAATTTGGTGTGGGGTGTGGGCGGGACGTGCCGGCTCTACAACCGCACGCCGGGGCCGGGCGTGGTGGTGGAGATCGTCTTGCCGACTACGGATGCGGCAGGCTGATCGGTAAGCGAACACACCTTCCCAGAAGCTGTAAGCTTCCGGGAAGGTCAAGAAAAAGGAGGGGACATGACACAGCAAAGTAAAATCCTCATCATTGACGATCAACGCACGGCGCAGAAGAGCCTGGAGATGTTGCTGACGCCGGAGGGGTATCAGCTTGTCTTTGCCGGCAGCGGCGCCGAGGCGCTGACGAAGGCGGCGCAGGTTGTGCCGGACTTGATCCTGTTGGACGTGATGATGCCGGGCATGGACGGATTCGAGGTGTGCCGGCGGCTGCGCGCGCACCCGCTGCTGGCCGAGGTGCCGATCATCATGATCACCGCCCTCGACGACCGCGACTCGCGCTTGCAGGGCATCGCCGCGGGTGCCGATGACTTCGTCACCAAGCCCTTCGACAGCGTCGAATTGCGGGCGCGGGTCAAGAGCATCACCCGTCTCAACCGCTACCGGCGGCTGTTGGTGGAGCGGGTGCGCTTCCGCTGGGTGGTCGAGCGGGCCGACGAGGGCTTTTTGCTCATCGACGATGGCGACCGCGTCCTGTACGCCAACCCGCGTGCCCGGCTGTACTTGAACTTGCCGGAGGGCGACGAGCCCATCGGCGTGCCGTTCACTCAACTGGTGCGGAACGTGTATCGCTGTGAGCCGCAAGAGGCGTGGGGCAACTGGCCGCAGCAGCCGGCGGGCGGGGCGCCGCGCTACCTGGTGCGCCCGGAGACGCCCACCGCGCAGGCGTTCTGGCTCCAGGTGGACGTGTTGAACCTGCCCGGCGGCCCCGACATGGCCGGTGTAGTGCGTCTGCGCGAGGTGATCGACCAGATGAACGCGCTGCGCGACATTCGCGGCTTCAACGTGCTCATCACGCAGAAGCTGCGCACGCCCATCAGCACCGTCGTCAGCAGCCTGGATATGCTGGCCAGGTACTACCAGGAGACGGTCTCTCAACCCGACGTGGCCGACCTGTTCGCCACGGCGTACAGAGGCGGGCGGCGTCTCAACCAGCAGATCGACGACATCCTGCATTACCTGCGGGATTTGCCGGTCCTGGCGAAGACGGGAGAGGCGTTTGGCCTGGCGCAACTCGACCCGCTGGTGGCGCAGATCGGCCAGGAACTGGGCCTGAAGGCGGTTGCGGTCAACTTCGAGGGCTGCCCTGGCGACGCGCGCGTGGTGCTCTCCGACCGGGCGATGGAACTCGTCTTGCGCGAGGTTCTGGAGAACGCGCGGAAGTTCCACCCGCAGAACGCGCCCACGGTCGACGTCTACGTCTCCTGCGCCACGGCCAAGGAGGTCAGCCTGCACGTCCACGAGGACGGCACCACGGTCGAGAAACGGGAGCGCATCACGGCACCGACCACGGTCTGCCTGCGCATCAGCGACGACGGGCTGACGCTGTCGCCGGACCAGTTGGCCCGCGTGTGGACGCCCTACTATCAGGCCGAGAAACACTTCACCGGCGAGGTGGCCGGTATGGGCCTGGGGCTGACCATGGTGGCGACGCTGGTCTGGTCGGTGGGGGGGGCGGCCAGGTTGTACAATCTGGCTTCGGGACCGGGCGTGGTGGTCGAGTTGACGCTGCCGTTGGCCTGATATGCTACACCGTTTTCGTCGCCTGCTAAACTGGTTCGATGGCATCCCGCCCGAGCACGAGGACCTGATTCCCGAGTTCGAGGCTTACAACTGGGCGGATCTGTTGAACATGCTGCCCGCTACGTACCTCTACGGTGGGCTGATTATGTTCGGTCTGATTGTCATCGACATCACGATGTACCGTGACATCTTCTGGCAACTGCTGCCGCTGAGACTCTTGCTGGTGACGGCTTATCTGGCTTCGGCAATCCTGGCTCGCAGGCTGCGGGAGCGAACGTCATCCTATTTCCTGGTCTATCTCCCAATTATGATCACGGCGATCATCGCTGGGGGGATGCTGGCGGTCAATCGCGACCCGACGGGGCCGTTCTGGGTCTATTTCTTTTTAATGGCCGACTACATGAACGGTGCTTATTGGCCTGCTCGTTGGGTGTTGCGGGCGAATTTTACGCTGCTAGTTGTCTACCTGGTGATGGGCGTTCTGGGGGGTGGGCTCGACCAGCCTGAAAGGTTCTTCATCTACGTTATCATGCTCTCCGCCAACACCCTCAATCTCGCGGGGCTACACCGCTTCCTGATGCGTCCGCGCTGGGAGAGCTTCTTCCGCCGCCGGCAGGTCCAATCTCTCAATGAGAGGTTGCAGGATGAGCTGCAAGGCCAAATCGAGCTGGCGCAGGAGCTGGAGGATGCGCGGGACGCCGCCGAGGCGGCCACGCGGGCGAAGAGCACGTTCCTGGCCTCGATGAGCCACGAGATCCGCACGCCCATGAACGCCATCGTCGGGATGACCAGCCTGCTCCTGGACACCGAGCTGACTCCTGAGCAGTACGAGTTCACTACCACCATCCGCAACAGCGGCGAGGCGCTGCTGACGATCATCAACGACATCCTCGACTTCTCCAAGATCGAGGCCGGGAAGATGGGGCTGGAGAACCAGCCTTTCAGCTTGCGGGAGTGCGTCGAGAGCGCCTTCGACCTGCTGGCCACCCGCGCGGCCGACAAAGGTGTGGAGCTGGCGTTCTTGATCGACCGGCACGTCCCGGCCACAATTATGGGCGACGTGACCCGCCTGCGTCAGGTTCTGATCAACTTGCTCGGCAACGCGATCAAGTTCACTGCAGACGGCGAGGTGGTCATGTCGGTGCGTGCGACGTCTCTGCCGTCGGAGGAGGACCGCGAGCGCTGCGAGCTGCACGTCACGGTGACAGATACGGGGATCGGTATCCCGCCTGACCGAATGGGCCAGCTCTTCCAGCCGTTCAGCCAGGCCGACACGTCCACGGCGCGCAAGTTCGGCGGGTCGGGGCTGGGCCTGGTCATCAGCCGCCGCCTGTGTCGCATGATGGGCGGCGACATTTGGGCGGAAAGCACGGGGATTCCGGGTGAAGGCAGCACGTTTCACTTCACCCTTCAGGCTGAGGTGGTCACAATGCCCCCGCCGATTTATCTACAGCCGGCGGAGGAATTGACAGGCAAGCGGGTGCTCATCGTCGACGACAACGCCACCAACCGGCGCATTTTGATGCTCCAGACTGTGGGATGGGGGATGGTGCCTGTCGAGACCGAGTTGCCGTTGGAAGCGCTGGCATGGATCGGCGCGGGGCAGGTTTTCGACGTGGCACTGTTGGATATGCGTATGCCGGAGATGGACGGGTTGACGCTGGCTGCAGAGATCAAGAAGGTGCGCGGCGCAGAGGCGCTGCCGTTGGTCATCATCAGTTCGTCGGGCTGGCACCGCTCCGAGATCGTGGGGGATAACGTCAAAGCGTACCTGCCGAAGCCGGTGAAAGCCTCCCAGTTGTACGACCTGCTGCGCGGTCTGTTTGCCGAAGGTGCGGAACCGGTGCAGCGCCAGAGCCGGGTGACCGAATCCCAGTTCGACGCGGAGATGGGCTGCCGCCATCCCCTGCGCATCCTGTTGGCCGAGGACAACGCTACCAACCAACGCCTGGCACTGCTCTTGCTGGAACGGTTGGGCTATCGCGCCGACGTGGCAGGCAACGGGCTGGAGGTGCTTCAATCGCTGCGTCGCCAGGACTACGACGTGGTATTGATGGACGTCCAGATGCCGGATATGGATGGATTGGAGGCCACCCGCGTCATCGACCTGGGGTGGGAGGAAACGGAGCGCCCGCGCATCATCGCGATGACCGCGAACGTGATGAAAGAGGACCGCGAAGCGTGTTTCGAGGCGGGGATGGACGACTACATCGGCAAGCCGATCCGGGTGGACGAGCTGATCGAGGCGTTGAAGCGCAGCGAACCGCTGCCTGGGGCGGGGTTGGCGGTGCAAAGCGTCGTGCCCGTGCTTGCAAGTGTGGATCGAGACGCGCCGCCCCCAACCAGCGACCTGCTCGACGCGACGGCGCTGGACAACTTGTGGGACATGGCGGGCGGGTCGGCGGAACTGCTGGACGGGTTGATCGAGGCGTTTATGGAAGACGCGCCCGGGTTGTTGGAGAGTATGCGCCAGGCGCTCGAGGGAGGGGATGCCCCCGCCCTGCGGCTGGCGGCGCACAGCCTCAAATCTGGCAGTGCGCAGTTTGGCGCGATGTCTCTCTCTCGCCTGTGCAAGCAGTTGGAGGAGATGGGTAAAGCGGGCGAGTGGGAGGGAGCAGAGGAGCTGATAGCCCAGGCCGAAGCGACCTACGCGTGCGTCGTCGACGCGCTGAACGCAGTGAGGAAAGACATGTAGGCCCCACAATCGAAGCGGGCGCTCGTTACGAGCGCCCGCTTTTGGTTCTGCGTCACCGTCAGAAACCCGCTCAAGGAAACGGCCAGCAGTCGTCCGTCTCACACGGTCCGCCGGTGCCGGGCTCGGGTGTGGGGTCGTCGGGTTCCTCCTCCTGGCCGCCACCACCGGCCGGTGGGCACGTTCCATACACCTCGCACGGGTCGCGCAGCACGCTCTGCACCTCGATCACCGGCACGCGCACGGTGCTGCCCGGATTCGGGTCGGCGTACTCGAAGGCACACCACGGCCCC